>CAIUCF010000001.1 GCA_903897565.1 uncultured Rhodospirillales bacterium
CTTTTACGCCCTCCCCGTTGTGGGGGGTGGTTTTGGGTGGGGGCGGCACTCTCGATTAGGGGGTTCAGTCCTCGCAAAAGTTACGACCGAATTTCGGCGGAAACATCACCCCCACCCCGGCCCTCCCCCATCAAGGGGGAGGGCTTAAGTGAGACGCGGCGGTTTCGGTCCGAAAACGCACTGTTCCGGTTCCGCGCACCCGGGTATAGGGTTTCCCCGCCGAGACGGCAGCAACCGCGACCAGGATGATGGCCAAGAACCCGTTGATTTCCTTCCGCAAGGCCGTGAGCGCCGTGTTCGACCAGAACCTGCCCGCATCACGGGCGAGCCGGATCGTCAGCAGCGTCATCGTGGTAATGATCCTGGCCAGTATCGCGTCGGTCGTCCTGGAATCCGAGGCGGGGTTTCGCGCCGCCCATAACGCGCTGCTGATCGACGTCGAGCGGGTCGCGACCGCGATCTTCTCCCTCGAATACCTGTTCCGGGTCTGGTCATCCGTCGACCGCACCGAGTCGCGCTATCGCCACCCGTTCTGGGGGCGGCTGCGCTACATGGTGCGGCCCGTCGCCATCATCGATCTGCTCGCCGTGCTGCCGGCCTTCCTCGGCGATTACGATCTGCGGGTGCTGCGTCTGCTTCGCCTGCTGCGGATGCTCAAGCTGACGCGGCACTCCGAAGCCTTCGCGATGATCTTCGCGGTATTCCGTAAGGAAGCCGCGACGGTCGGCGCCGTGCTGCTGGTGATGGCAATGTTCACGGTCGCCAGCGGCACCATCATGTACATGCTCGAAAATGCGGTGCAGCCGAAGGTGTTCAGCTCGATTCCGATGGCGATGTGGTGGTCGATCATCACCATCACCACCGTCGGCTATGGCGACATGATCCCGCTCACCGCCGCCGGCAAGGTCTTCGGCGCCGTCGTCGCGGTGTTCGGGATCGGCACGGTCGCCCTGTTCTCCGGCGTGCTGACGGCAAGCTTCATGGAACAGCTGCGGCTGCGGCGTGAGGAGGCGCGGCAGGCGATCGCGATCGGCCTCCAGAAAGGCCGGTTGACGCTCCGTCAGGTCGAGGAGATCGATCGGATCGGCGAGCAGCTCGGCCTCAACGAGAGCGAGGTCGAGGACCTGATCGAGAACATGCTGAGCCGTAAAATCCGGCCCAACGACTGTCCGCATTGCGGCGGCGATCTGACGACGCCGCATCGGCACATCATCCGCCGGTCGCGCGATATTCATCGTAAATAACGCCGCAGCAATGGCGCACGCCGGAAAACGCGCTGGTCCGATTCTATCGCCGCCTGTATAGGGTTGACCCGTCGAGATCGAGATCAACGGCCGGTTTCCCGGCCCTCGTGCTGAGGTTCCATGACGCTTATCCAGACATTGCTTATCTCGGTCATCCAGGGGATCACCGAACTCTTTCCGATCAGCAGTGTCGCCCATGCGGTGCTGACGCCATTCGTCTTCGGCTGGAATCTGACGCCGGAATTTCTCAAGCACAATTTCCTGCCCTTCGTGGTCATGCTGCATCTCGGCACCGCCGTGGCGCTGCTCGCCTTCTTCTGGCGCGACTGGCTCGATTTCGCCAAGAGCACGGTCGATGCGCGGGCCACCGTCGCCCGGGCGATCCTGTTCCGCGTCATCATCGGCTCGGTGCCGGCGGCGATCATCGGCCTGGTGCTGGAAAAGGAGCTGAAGGGGCTGTTCTCCAGCGTGATCTCGGCCGCGGTGTTCCTGATCGTGAATGGCGGCGTGCTGTATTTCGGCGAGCGGTGGCAGGGGCGAGGCGCCAAGCGGATCGAGGAGATCGGCTATGTCGATGCGCTGTTGGTCGGCCTCGCCCAGGCCTCGGCGCTGGTACCCGGTTTCTCGCGCTCGGGCGCCAGCATGGTCGCCGGCTTCTGGACCGGCCTCTCGCATGGCGAATCGGCGCGCTTCTCGATGCTGCTCGGCACGCCGATCATCGCCGGGGCCGCGTTGCTCGAAGTGCCGAAACTGTTCCATGGCGAATCGGGTGACGTTTTGAAGATGGGTCTCGTCGGCGGCGTGGTTTCCGGCATTGTCGCCTATCTCAGCGTCTGGGCGCTGATGAGCTGGTTCAAACGCCACGAAATCAATGCAATGCTACCGTTTGCCTTGTATTGCTGGGTTGTCGGCGCCGTTGTTCTGGTCATGGCGCATTAAGGTTCATGACGAACGAGTGACCAGTTGGGGAAGCATTTGCGCCAATTCTGTTAAAATCACCGTCATAATAATAAATCCTATGGAACGCCCTTCTCGATTGTCATAATTGCTGCCGAGACGATCACAGAGGGAGAGTTTCATGGCTGCACTCGAGACGAAAGCGACCGCAAAGACCCAGATCAAGGACGCGGTCCTGCGGAAGACGTCGACGCGGCGCCAGGCCATCCTGGAGCGACTGTTCGCGATGTGGTTCGCCCGCTTCGTCTATAACCAGATCTGGGAAGATCCGGTCGTCGATCTCGAAGCGCTGCAGCTGACGCCGGAATGCCGGGTCGTCACGATCGCCTCGGGCGGCTGCAATATCATGAATTATCTCGGCGCCGATCCCGAAGCGATCATCGCCGTCGATCTCAACCCGGCGCATATCGCGCTGACGCGGCTCAAGCTCGCCGCGATGCAGCGGCTGCCCGATTACGAGACCTTCTTCAAGTTCTTCGGCGTCGCCAAGCACGCCGATAACGTCGACGCCTATTTCACCCACGTCGCGCCGCATCTCGACGCCGATACCCGGCATTTCTGGGAGCACCGCTCTCTGCTCGGGCGCCAGCGCATCGAGTTCTTCGCCAAGGGCCTCTATCGCAACGCGCTGCTCGGCCGGTTTATCGGTTTCCTGCACGGTTTCGCCAAGCTGGCCGGCCAGGACGTCTCGCGAATCCTCGATGCCCGCAATCGCGAGGAGCAGCTGGCGATCTACGCGGCCGAGATCGAGCCGCTGTTCGAACTCAAGCTCGTCCGTTTCCTCGCCCGCCAGCCGGTGCTGCTCTACAGCCTCGGCATTCCGCCGAACCAGTTCGCGAGCATGAAGGAAGATTCCAGCGGCGATCTCGCCAACCTCTATCAGGACCGTATTCGCCGGCTCGCCTGCGATTTCGACCTCTCCGAGAACTACTTCGCCTGGCAGGCCTTCGGCCGGCATTACGACGCCAAGGCCCGCCGTGCGGCGCCGCCCTATCTGCGACCGGAGAATTTCGACGCAATCAGCAGCCGCATCGACCGGGTGCAGACCAAGTGCATCTCGATGACGGAATATCTCGCGGCGCAGCCCGACCAGAGCCATGACCGCTACGTCCTGCTCGACAGCGTCGACTGGATGGATGCCCGGATGCTGCGCGATCTCTGGGCGCAGATTCGCCGCACGGCGCGCCCCGGCTCACGGATGATCTGTCGCACCGCTGGCTTCAAGTCGCCGTTCGAGACCTTGATCCCCGAGGACGAGCGGGTCGGCTGGGACTATCGCGAGGCGGAATCGCTGAAGTTCCTCGAGCAGGATCGCTCGGCGATCTATGGCGGCTTCCACCTCTACGTCCGCGGCTAGGGCAATGGCCGGCGTGGGCAGCGATGCGGGCTGGCTCGATGCCCAGACCCGCATGGACGCGATGTATCGCTATCAGCGCCACATCTATGATCTGACCCGAAAATTCTACCTGTTCGGGCGCGATCAGCTGCTGCGGCAGCTGCCCGCGGCGCCGGGCGCTCGGATCCTGGAAATGGGCTGCGGCACCGGTCGCAACCTCGTCAAGCTGGCACGCCGGGCGACGGCCTCGCGGATCTTCGGCGTCGACATCTCGCGGGAGATGTTGGCGACGGCTGGACGCAAGCTCGAGCGGGCAGGGCTTTCAGGTCGCGTGAAACTCGCCGATGGCGCGGGGCAGAGCTTCGATCCGCAGGCAGCCTTCGGGGTCGCCGAACTCGACGTCGTCTATTTCTCCTACGTCCTGTCGATGATTCCCGACTGGCAGGGCGCCGTCGATCGGGCAATGGAACTGCTGGCGCCAGGCGGCATCCTTGCCGTCGTCGATTTCGGCGATCAAGCTAGGGCCCCGGCCTGGCGCCGTCGGCTGCTGCTCGGCTGGCTGTCGCTGTTCCACGTCCATCCCCGGGCCGAGATCGAGTCCTCGTTGCGCGCCTGGGGGCAAACCCGCGCGGCGACGATCCTCGATCAGGACATCATGAACGGCTACGCGTATCTGCTGATGCTGCGGAAGCCGTATCAGTAGGGCAGACGGCGCTTTGGCCTACCGGGACTCGGCCTGACGCTTCTGCCAGTTCATGAGGTAGCGCGCCGCAAGACCGGGGTCGGACACGATCAGCAGGTTCTCAGCGTTGCGACGCTCGGCGGCCGACGTGAAATTGTATGAGCCCGTGACGACGATCGTCGCGTCAATGATCATCACCTTGGAATGGGCCAGCCCCTTGACCGAATCGACGAGCACGGTGATGCCGGCTTCCGAGAGCTTCGGCATCATCCCGCTCTTCTCGAAGGCGTGCTGGCGGTCGATGATGACCCCGACATCGACGCCGCGGCGGTAGGCCCGGATCAGGGCGGCGGCGATGTCCTGCCGCGTGAACGAATAGGCCTGGACGCGAATCTGGGCGCGTGCCGAATCGATCGCGGT
This sequence comes from uncultured Rhodospirillales bacterium, assembly GCA_903897565.1. Lineage (GTDB taxonomy): Bacteria > Pseudomonadota > Alphaproteobacteria > ATCC43930 > CGMCC-115725 > CAIXXC01. Next base: position 4,640 of record CAIUCF010000001.1, read on the forward strand.
AACGATCAGCCGGGCGCAGGATTCGTCGGGTGGGAAACAGGCGACCGTCGTCGGCGCCGAGGCCGTCCCGGTCGGAAGCGGCGGCGCCACAGGCTGGCCGGGGAAGGGACGCGGCGGCAGCGGCGCTTCATGGATATAGCGCGGCGGGGCGAAATCCTCGGGCAGGGGAATGACGCAACCGGTCAGTGCGAGCAGGCTGCCGAACAGTGCAATCCGCGATTGAAGCATGCGTTTCACGCCCGGGCTCGCGGATGGGCCTGATCGTAGACCCGCATCAGCCCGTCGAGATCGACCATGGTGTAGCGCTGCGTCGTCGATAGCGAGGCGTGGCCCAGCAGTTCCTGAATCGCCCGCAGATCGCCGCCATTGCTGAGCAGATGGGTGGCGAAGCTGTGGCGCAGGGCATGCGGCGTCGCAGAATCGGGTAGTCCCAGCGCGCGGCGCACCTGTTCCATCATCTTCTGCACCAGCCGCGGATGCAGCGGCCCGCCGCGGGCGCCGACGAACAGCGGGCCGTCCGTCGTCAAGCGGTAGGGACAGGCTGCGAGATAGGCTGCCACCGCGTCGATCACGGCGGGGAGCAGCGGGACGAGCCGCTGCTTGCGACCCTTGCCGGTGATGACCAGGACGTCGCGGCCGCGCACCGGGGCCTCGCCCCGTGTCAGGCCGAGCGCTTCGGACAGCCGCAATCCGCAGCCATAGAGCAGGCTCAGCACGGCGGCGTCGCGCGCCAGGATCCAGGGCTCGGCCTCGGGCGACCCGGCGAGATCGACCGAATCGATCGCGGCGGCGGCGTCGTCGATCGTCAGCGGCCGCGGTGCGACCTTGGGCAGACGCGGGCCGCGCAGGACGGTCAGGGCCGGGTTGTCGACCAGCCCCCGCCGACTGAGGAAGCGGAAGAAGCCGCGAATCACCGAGAGGCCGCGGGCCAGCGAGCTGCGGGCCAGCCCATCGCCGGAACGTGCCGCGAGGAAGGCGCGGAAATCGCGCAGTTCGAGCGCGCGCAGACCTTCGAGACTCGGTTGCTCGCCGCGATGGTCGCGGACGAAGTCGAGGAAGACGGCGAGATCGCGGCCGTAGCCGGCGATGGTATGGGCGGAGCTGCGGCGTTCGGCGGTGAGTTGAGCCTGCCAGGCTTCGATCAAGCCCAGCAGTTCGGCATCGCCGGCGAATCGGGCGATGGGCTGCGGCTTCGGCCGCTTGACCCCGGCATAGGGCGAGGCGGCTAGACCGTCAGCCATTCCGAGATGACGACCTCGAGTGCACGGGCGAGGAAACACAAGAGTTCGGTGCCCTGGCCAGGCTTGAACTTGGCAGGACGCCGCGAGCCGAGCGCCACCAGGCCGTTCGGGGTGCCCGCGCCGACGGAGAGACGCAGCAGCGCCTGCGAACGGACGAGTCCGGCTGCGGAGCCGAAGATTTCGATATCCCCCGGCGTGTGGTCGGCGAGCAGCGCGTCGCGTTTCGTGCCGAGGATCTGGTTGACCACGCCCACTTCCAGCAATTGCAGCCCGGCGAAGGGCAGATGGCGGCCAGTGGGATGGTCCCCGGCCTCGATGCAAAGGGTCACCGCGTCGATATCGAGCATGACGGCGAGATCGGAGGTCACGATCTGGATCAGATGTTCGAAACTGGTCGCGCCGACCAACGCCAGAACGGCGGCGTGGATGCGGTTCTGGCTCATCAGGTTAGAGCGGCTGGTCGAGATCAGCAGGCGCTGCTGACCCTTCACCCGGGCCAGTTCCTCGCGCAGCCGTTCCAGCATGAAGCGCTGCATGTCGACGACATTGTCGCCGCGCTGATAGGCCGGCGGCGTCAGGATCGGCAGCAACTCCTCGTGATCGGCGAGGAAGCCTGGATTCTGGCGCAGGAACGCCATGACCTGGGCGGCGCTGGGCCCTGCGGCTGCCGCGTCCGGCCCCGCCCCGGCGGGCGCTGCCGGGTCTGCCGGTTCCGGATTGCCCTTCGGGTCCATGTGCGCGTCCTTGAACGGGGTTACTGGGAACGGGGTTGCTAAGGGCGGATCAGAGGATCGACTGGCCGGTCTTGGCCCAGTCGGAGACGAAGGTGGCGAGTCCCTTGTCGGTCAGCGGATGGCCGTACATCTGGCGTAGCACCGAGCCGGGGAAGGTGCCGACATGGGCGCCGAGCTTGGCCGCGGCCACGACGTGGAGCGGGCTCCGGATCGAGGCGACCAGCACCTCGGTCGTGATCGAGGGATACTGGCGGTACATGGTGACGATGTCGGCGATCAGATCCATGCCGGTCTGGCCGATATCATCGAGTCGGCCGACGAAGGGCGAAATGAAGCTGGCGCCAGCCTTGGCGGCGAGCAGCGCTTGCGCCGCCGAGAAGCACAGGGTCACGTTGACCATCGTGCCCTCGCCGCGCAGGATGCGGCAGGTCTTCAGCCCCTCGGGCGTCAGCGGCACCTTGACGGTGACGTTGGGCGCGATCTTGGCGAGGTGGCGGCCCTCGGCCAGCATCGTCGGGAAATCGGTCGCGGCAACCTCGGCGCTCACCGGGCCAGGGATGATCGCGCAGATTTCCGCAATCGTCTCGAGGAAGTTGCGTCCCGTCTTGGCGACCAGCGAGGGATTGGTGGTGACGCCGTCGATGAGGCCGGTGCCGGCAAGGTCGCGGATCTCGGCGATATCGGCGGTGTCGATGAAGAACTTCATGTCGTTGTGGACTCTTGCGTTTAGGAAAGCGGAACGGGTGGAAAGATTCGGCGTGCCGGTCGCAACCGGGCAGGAACTGAAGTAGACATTAGCCGATGCGTGACCATCGCACCAGTTCCAGCCGCGACCCATCGCAGCAGGGCGTCCGCCGGGTTTCCGTGCTGCTGCCGCTGCCCCTCGATGCGCCTTACGACTATCGCCTGCCCGATGGCATGGCGGCGGTGCCGGGGAGCTATGTCCGGGTCCCGCTCGGCAATCGGGTCGTCACCGGCATCGTCTGGGGTGATGGCTCCGGCGACTCGACGATCGCCGAGAAACGGCTCAAAGCCGTCGCTGAGCTGCTGCCGAATCCCGCAATGGCCGAGGAGTTGCGCCGGCTCGTCGACTGGGTCGCCGCTTATACGCTGGCGCCGCTCGGCGCGGTGCTGCGGATGGCGATGGGGCCGGAGGATGCCTTCGCTCCGGAAGGGTTACGGCACGGCTACCTGCCGGCGGATGCGATCGATCCTACGATTGCCCTCACACCGACTCGCCGGCGCGTCATCGCAGCGCTGGACCCCGAGCGCGCGATGAGTGCCGCCGACCTTGCCGCGGCGGCGGGCTGCGGGGTCGGTGTCGTGCGGGCGATGGCTGCCGGCGGCTTGTTGCGCGAAGTCGCGCTGTCGGTGCGGCCGCAGCGGCCACAGCCTGATCCGACTCGACCGTTTCCCAACCTCTCCCCCGACCAAGAGCGGGCGGCGTCGGCGATCAGCGCCGCGATCGAGGCCCGGCAATTCGCGCCCTTCCTGCTCGACGGCGTCACCGGGTCGGGCAAGACCGAGGTCTATTTCCACGCCATCGCCACGGCCCTTCGACAGGGCAAGCAGGTGCTCGTGCTGCTCCCGGAAATCGCGCTCGGGGCGCAATGGCATGACCGCTTCGCCCGGCAGTTCGGCTGTCGCGCCGCCGCCTGGCATTCCGGGATCAGGCCGTCAGAGCGCCGCGTGCTGTGGCGCGACGTCGCCGAGGGCAGGGCCCAGGTCGTCGTCGGCGCGCGCTCGGCGCTGTTCCTGCCGTTCCGTGATCTCGGCCTGATCGTGGTCGACGAAGAACACGACTCCTCCTTCAAGCAGGAGGACGGGGTAATCTACCACGCCCGTGACATGGCGGTCGTCCGCGCGTCGCTCAACGACGCGCCGATCATCCTCGCCTCGGCGACGCCCTCGCTCGAAAGCCTCGCCAATGTCGAGCGCGGCCGCTATCGCCACCTGGTGCTGGCCGACCGCCATGGCGGGGCCTTGCTGCCGACCGTCACGTTGATCGATATGCGACTCGACAAGCCGGCGCGCGGGCGTTTCCTCGCGCCAAAGCTGGTGGCGGCCATCGACGAGACCCTGGCTGCCGGCGAGCAGGTCATGCTGTTCCTGAATCGCCGCGGTTATGCGCCGCTCACGCTGTGCCGGACCTGCGGCTACCGGCTGCAATGTCCGCATTGCACCGCCTGGCTGGTCGAGCACCGGCTGCAGGGCAGGCTGATCTGCCATCATTGCGGCTATCAGCAGCAGCCGCCGGAACATTGTCCGTCGTGCGACGACACCCGCTCCTTCGCCGCCTGTGGCCCTGGCGTCGAACGCCTCGCCGAGGAGGTGGCCGAGCGATTCCCGAAAGCCCGGACCGCGATCATGGCCTCGGATACGCTCGACGGTCCGGCCGCGATCACCGATCTGATCCGCGCGGTCGGCGCCCATGAAGTCGACCTGCTGATCGGCACGCAGATGATGGCTAAGGGGCATCATTTTCCGATGCTGACGCTGGTCGGCGTCGTCGATGCCGATCTGGGTCTCAATGGCGGCGATCTGCGGGCGGCCGAGCGGACGTTCCAGATGCTGCACCAAGTCTCGGGTCGCGCCGGCCGGGCGCAACGGCCCGGAATCGTGATGGTGCAGACCTTCGATCCGGAGCATCCGGTGATGGCGGCGCTGGCCGCCAATGACCGCGACCGCCTGCTGGCAATAGAGTCCGCCGGAAGACGGGAGCGTCACCTGCCGCCGTTCGGTCGGCTTGCCGCCGTGATCCTGTCGTCCGAGGATCCGGACCAGAACGAGGCGGCGGCGTCAGCACTGGCCCGCGCCGCGCCGCATCTGCGCGGGGTCGACATTCTCGGGCCGGCGCCAGCGCCGCTCGCCATCCTGCGCGGCCGCCACCGCAGCCGATTCCTCGTCAAGACCGAACGCCAGGTCAATATCCAGGCCGTCGTGAGCCAGTGGCTGGACGCGGTGAGGATCGGCAATGCGGTGAGAATTCAGGTCGATATCGACCCCTACAGCTTCCTTTGACGGGTTTTTTGCCGCAGGGGGGCTTGCAACAGTTGACGCACGGGCCTAGCACCGCGACAAAGGCACGGCTCACAGGGGGTAAGATCCCTTTGGGTACAGATTTTGATTCGCCTGCCGCATCGGTTTCGAAAATTCCGATGCGGCGGGATGCCACATGGGCCACGCGCGCAGGCCTCATATTTTTCTGCGGCGCGGGGTCACTCACCGTTCGACCGTGAAGAGGGAATACATGGCGACAACAACGACGGTGCCGACGTCCGGTCAGGGCGAAGGCGGGAAAACACGGCGGGACTTCCTGATCATCACGTCGATCGTAACCAGCGGCGTCGGCGCCGCGGTCGCGCTGTGGCCGTTCATCGACTCGATGAACCCGGCGGCCGATACGCTCGCGCTGTCGACGACCGATCTCGACGTCGCGCCGATCGCCGTCGGCCAGCGCATCACCGTGGTGTGGCAGGGCAAGCCGGTCTTCGTCGCGCATCGTACGCCCGAGGAAATCGACGCGTCGAAGAAGGTCGATGTCGCGAGCCTGCGCGATCCGCAGACCGATGCCGAGCGTGCCATCTACAAGCCGGAATGGCTGATCGTTGTCGGCATCTGCACCCATCTCGGTTGCGTTCCCGGCGGCCAGAAGCCGACCGAGGAGCGGGGCGAATTCGCCGGCTGGCGCTGCCCGTGCCACGGCTCGCAATACGACACCGCTGCGCGCATCCGCAAAGGCCCTGCGCCCAAGAACTTGCCCGTTCCGGCCTACAAGTTCACCGGGCCCACCGCCGTGACCATCGGTTGATAAGGGGATCATAATGGCTGGACCACGCTCCACACCCGAATTCAAGAATTCATTCGTCCGCTGGGTCGACTACCGGCTTCCCATCTTCAGCTTCCTCCAGAAGGAGGCCGTCGATTACCCGACGCCACGGAACCTGACCTACTGGTGGAATTTCGGCTCGCTCGCGGGCATCATGCTCGTCATCATGATCCTCTCGGGGATCTTCCTGGCGATGAATTATCAGCCGAATGCCGAGCTCGCCTATGACAGCGTCGAGCACATCATGCGCGACGTCAATTATGGCTGGTTGATCCGCTATATCCATATGAACGGCGCCTCGATGTTCTTCATCGTGGTCTATATCCATCTGTTCCGCGGAATCTATTACGGCTCCTACAAGGCGCCGCGCGAAATCCTCTGGATCCTGGGCGTGATGATCGTCATCGCCATGATGGCCGCGGCGTTCGAAGGCTACGTGCTGCCCTGGGGCCAGCAGA
>CAIUCF010000002.1 GCA_903897565.1 uncultured Rhodospirillales bacterium
CGCCGTACCTCCGACGCATCCTCGGCAGAGACCATGATATCCAGAACGGTGGTCAGGGCCCCGTCACGACGGCTGATCTCGGCGCGATCCTCCTTGAAGACCACACCGTAGGAATCCGCGTCGCTGCCCACCGGGTGGAAGCCGGCCGACCAGACGGTGCCGGCGCCGACGTCGCGGAGATAGAGATAAGAGCCCCAATCATCGGCTGTCGGATCCTCGCGCCAACGGGTGATGGCGAGGCCACGCCAGCGGCTGTAGCCCGAGCCCGCCGCGGTCACCATGACGGCGTATTCACCGTTCGAGAGCAGATGAGTCGCGGGCGTCCCGGTATGCGGAGTCGAGAAGCGCCGGCCCTCGGGCGCGTCGACCGTCAGGATCTTTGCTGCCGTTCTGGCCTCGGCGGCGAAGGGACGAGCGGCCATCACATCGCGTGGCGTGCGTTCCTGCAGCAACAGTTCGGTCGCCTGGATGATCGGTTCGGCGTGAAACCGGTTGCGCATGATGCCGTCGAGCAATGTGTCGGCGATCGCGACGATGCTCATCCCCTGGTGGTGCGCCATATAGGCCTGGACGATCGCGACCGCCTGGTCCTCCGGTACGCGTGCCGGTGTGTAGTCGAGCGCCTCGTAGAACCCGTATCGCCCGAGTGCGCCGAGTTTCGCCAGGCGGTCGAGATTCTGCAGCGCCGCCCGTGGGGCGACCATCGCCGCCAGCACCGTGGCATAGGGTGCCACCACCAGATTGGCCGCGAGCCCGCGCTTCAACCCCAACCCGGGAACGCCGAAATTCGAATACTGGTAGGTGAGCTCGAGATCGCGGGCGTTGTAGGCGGATTCTGAGATTCCCCAGGGCACGCCGAGCGCCGCGCCATGGGCGATCTGGCGGCGGACGATCAATTGGTTGGTCTGCTCGATCAGGCTACCCGCCGGCGCCCGCATCACCAGCGACGGCATCAGATATTCGAACATCGAGCCCGACCACGAGATCAGAGCCGCCCCCCGCCCGATCGGCGTCACCGTCCGCCCCAGCCGGAACCAATGCCGGGAAGGAATATCGCCCTTGGCAATGGCGAAGAAGCTCGCGAGCCGTGCTTCGGACGCCAGCAGATCGTAGCAGCTGGGATCCAGCGTGCCCTCGGCGACGAGATAGCCGATCGAGAGCAGCTTGCGTTGCGGATCGAACAGGAATCCGAACTCCATCGCCAGCGCCATCGTCCGGGCCTGTCGCTCGAGGGCGGCCAGACGGGACACCAGCGCTGCGGCGGCGTCCCTGGCGAATGCGAGGTCGCGCCGATGGCTCGCGACCGCCTCCTCGACGACCCGGGCCCAGCGATGCACCTCCTCGATATCCACGGTCGTCGCGACCGACATGAACGTCACGGTCGTCTCGCCGAGCGTTCCGCCGCGATGCGCGAGCCGCGACAGGCGCTCCGCCAGATCCTCGTCATGGCGCGACTCCCGCGCCACCTCGACCTCGAACGCCGCGAGCAACTCGGCGAGAGGCTTCAAGCCCAGCGGCGTTGGATCCCCGCGATCGCCGAGTTCCTGGCTGGCGATCGCGATCGCGTCACCGATGCCAGAGAGCCTGACAGCGTCGCCGACGGGCAGCGCGCGCCACTCGCGACAGGCATTGGCAAGCGCGATCAGATGGCCGGCGAGATTGCCGCTATCGACCGCAGAGATATAGCGCGGGTCGAGGGGGCGGAGGTCCTCGGTGCCGTACCAGTTGAGGAAATGGCCGCGGCAGCGCTCCATGCGTCCCAGCGTCGCAAATGTCGCCTCGAGGCGCTCGACCGCATCGACAGTCCCGAGCCAACCGAAATCCCGAGCCGTGACGACGGCGAGCAGATACAGCCCGATATTGGTCGGGGAGGTCCGATGGGCGATGACGGGCCGCGGAATCTCCTGAAAATTATCCGGCGGCAGCATGTTCTCATCAGCCGTCACGAAGCGCTCGAAATAGCCCCAGGTCCGCCGTGCGATCAGGCGAAGCGCCCGTGCATCCATCTCGGAGATCGCCACGTGACCCGCGATCCGCGGCGAAACGCTCACCCACCAGGCGATCGCGGGGGCGAGGATCCAGAGCCCGGCAAGGGGCGTCGCAATCGACCAGGGGCCCCCTGCGGACCCGGCCGCGAACAAGAGCGCCACGGCACCGATGACCACGGCACCGGGCATCCGCCGGTAGAATCCGGCGAGGCTCGCCGCGGACCCGTTTGTCGCCTGCGCCGCGGTAACCCATTCCAGCAGATGACGCCGCGTGACCAGCAGCCGGAACAGCGTTCGCACGATGGCGTCGGCCATCCGCCACGCCTGATCCGCCAGGAGCGCGAGCCGCAGCCCGGCCAGGCTCACCGCAAGATGGATGTCGCCACCGAGGGCACGAAAATGACTGTTGGTCGCGACGCCAGCACGGGTCGGGAGCGCCGCGGTGATCAGCGGGATCAACGGTGGCAATACGATTGTGCCGAGGACAAACGCGGTCCAGGCCAACGCGCCGGGAAACGGCAGCAGCCAACCGGCGAACAACGCCAGGATCGCGACCGGCGGCGACAGCGAGCGCCGCAGATTGTCCAGCATCTTCCAGCGACCGATTGCCGACATGCCGCCACCATCGGGCCGCGACACGGTGGCAGGCCCGACTCCCAGGATCCAGGGCAGCAGCTGCCAATCGCCGCGCGCCCAGCGGTGGTGGCGCAGCGCATCGACGTCGTAGCGTGCGGGGAACTCCTCGACGACTTCGATATCCGAGGCGAGACCGGCGCGGGCGAACACGCCCTCGAACAGGTCATGGCTCAGCAGGGTGGAATCCGGGACGCGCCGATCGAGCGCCGCCTCGAAGGCATCGACCTCATAGATCCCCTTGCCGGCGTAGGAGCCCTCGCCGAACAGGTCCTGGTAGACGTCGGACACCGCGCCGGCATAGGGATCGATCCCGCTCATGCTCGAGAATGTCCGTTGATAGAACGACCCTTCGCGGCCGACCGGCAGCGACGGCGTGACCCGCGGCTGCATCACCGCATAACCCTCGACCACCTGCCCGAGCACTGGATCGACCCGCGGTCGGTTGAGCGGATGGGCCATCTTGCCGATCAGCCGCCGCACCGTATCGCGAGGCAAGCGCGTGTCCGAGTCGAGGGTGACGACATAGCGGACCGGACCCGGAAGGCTCGTGATCGCGTCGGCAACCCCGACATAGGTCGTGTCGGTCGCGCCGCGGAGCAGCCTGTTGAGCTCGTGCAACTTGCCGCGCTTGCGCTCCCAACCGAGCCAGCGACCCTCGCCCGAATTCCAGACGCGCCGTCGATGCAGCAGGAGAAAGCGCAACCCGCCCGACACCGGGCCATAGCGCAGGTTCAGGGCGGCGATACCGTCGGCCGCGACGGCCAGCAGCGCCGCGTCGCCATCGAGCTCCTCGCTCTCGGCGTCGCTCCAGTCGGACAACAGCGCGAAATGCAGCTCGCCGTCGGGACTGGCGAGATAATGGACCTCGAGCCGCGCGACTTGCTCGGAAATGGCTCCTGCTGTGGTCAGCAGGACCGGGACGGCGACCAGCGTTCGTAGCGACGCCGGGATGCCCTCACGCAGGGCCAGCGCCGGCAGCAGCGACGCACCGAAGCTTGCGATCACGCCGCGATTCACCAGCGCGACGGCGAAATCGAGCGCCGGGACGATACCGAGCAGCGGCAGCAGGACCAGGAGCGGCGTCGCAACAGTGACATGATACGCGGCAAGGACCGCGAGCGGTACGGCGAGGATCGCGAGCGCGACGATACCCACGGCAGCAGCGTAACCGCCGATGCCGAGGGCGTGGTTGACCCGCCGCGGCCATGATCGCCAGCCCGGGCGGAAGCTGATCCGCGCCGCGAAATCGCGCCGCCCGCCAGCGAGAAGATAATAGCCGGGATCGTAATGGCGGGTATCGGTAAGGCTGGCCTCGTCCGCCGCCACAGATTGCGCCATGGCAAGCGCCTCGCGGGCGATCTTCACCTCGCTGAGCTCCGAACCGCGCGCGAAGGTTTCGATCGCGCTCCGATACAGATTCCGGGTCGGGAAATCCATGCTGGCGAAGGCACTGCCGGCAGTCAGGACGCCATCGACGACGCTGACCCGCTCGACCAATTCGCTCCAATCGACATCGGAGATCAGCCGCATGCTGGTGATGATGTTCTGGACGGTAACGCTGGCGGCGCCCTGGCGCTGCAATTCGTCCCGGACGACCGAGTCCGGGGTCTTGCCCTGAAGCGCGAGGCGCTGATCGAGCCAGGTCAGTGCGGGCGTCACTCGCGGATCCTGGTCGCGGAGACGATAGACCAACTGGGCGGCGAACGCGTCGGGCAGCGCGCCGCGTTCGTGCAACGCGAACAGCTCGGCGGCAGGCGCACCCGGCACTGAACCGACACCGAGCAGGCGGTCGGCGAGGAGATCGGCAGCCTGGCGGCTCACGCGGCTCGAGACGATCGCCTCGGCGAGGCGCCGGAGGTTCTCGATCATGATGATCCGCAGGGTGATCGCCAGCGCCCAGAGCTCGCCGATCGTCAGCGCCTCGACCTCCTGATAGGCGGCCACGAACCGGCACAATGCCTCGGGATCGAAGCGACTATCGGTATGGGCCACGAAGGCCCAGGCGACTCCGAAAACCCGCGGATATCCAACGAACGGCCCGTCTGCGAGCTTCGGCAACTGGCGATAATACCCAGGCGGCAGGTCGGTCCGGATATCGTGAATTTGCCGCTCGACGAGATAATAATTGTCGAGCAACCAGACGGCCGCGGGGGTGATCGCCCCCCCGGCATCCGAAACCTCGAGGATCGTGCGATGAGCGGCGAGCAGAACCCGACCGTTGTCGCGAAGCCTGGCGGCGAAGCCATGCCCCCTGCCGGAAACCTTCTGCAGGGGCTGGGCGGCCGCGAGGCTGCGCGCATGCTGCTCCAGCCGCTCGACGCTGAACAGATCCTCCCTGATCGCATTCTGGTTGACCCAGAGCGGCGTCCGCCTCGGTGATAGTCCGATCCGGCTTCTGAATGAATTCAATGCCACCTCATGAAGGGTTCCGCCGCGAGAGAGACCGAACGGCCGGATGGAACGCCGCTACTTGCGGCGAGAGACCGGGACGGCCTCGATCTGCGGCACAGCGCCCCCTGCTCCCTCGTCGGGGTGCCCGCCTACGGCCCGGTCGTCGCTGCTGGTCGATGCATGATCCCAACGAGCGACACGGACGGGTCGGACGGCGAGCTTGTACCCACCCGAGATCGCCCGTCGCCGATCGACGCGACGGTCCTGAGCGACTTGGGAGCGCGGAACTCTGATCATTTCGACGCGGCAGAGGGCGGCGATCCATTGCCTGGCTCATCGCCGGCACCGCCCTCATTCACCCAGGTTTCGACCTCGGCTTCGAGGACGGATGCGGGACTGCCGGGCGCGACCGCCCTGCTCGGCCGCGCCGACACCTTCTTTGCTCCCGGGATCGCCTGCTTGCGCTCGAAGCTGCGATTGCGTGGGTTCTTGACCGGTGGGACCTTGTTCACTGCAGCCGCGCTTCCTGGGGCGCCACATGGGATTCGACGAACCACAACTGATGGTCGATGCCGCGAGAGATCTCGGTGAAGAGGTCGGCGGTATCGACATCGCCGAACGCCGTCGCCAGGTTGATCGCCTCGCGCACGGATTGCCCGAAGCCCGCAAGGGCGCCCGACACGGCGAAGATGTGTTCCTTCTCGTCGGCGATACCGAGCGGATAGGGCAACAGGAACGACTGTTCGACCGCCACCTGAATGGTTCCGCACGCAGTTCCACCGAGGCCGCCGGCACGCTCGGCGAGCGCGTCGGAGTAAGATTCGACCTCGGCCGAGACCTTGTCGAAGAGCTCATGGATGGCGATGAACGATAAGCCGCGGACGTTCCAATGTGCCTGCTTCATCTGGGCGTGAAGATCGATCGCGGCAGCGAGATGTTTGTTGAGCAGCGCGACGGACTGCAACCGGATCGATTCGGCGAGAGTGTTACGGCTTGGGTGCATGACGGGGACTTTCTCGGGTGCTGCGAAGGGTCAAATCATGACGACGGCCGACAGCGACGGTCAGCCTCGGAAATTACTCAGCGGTCCGGTATCCGACCGGCCCAGGGGCGGCGGCAAACGTGATCTTGATATCGATCGGATTGCCCTGGTGGGTGACGACGATGTCCTCCCAGAGCTGAGCGACATCCTCGAGGGTGGCGGAGGCGGCGAGCGGCAGCGAAATCACCGCATCATCGAATGCCATTCTGAGATCGCGTGCCGCGAAATAGCGGTCCTGCTGCATGAGAGAACTCCTTGGAATGCCTGGGTCCGGGGCGCGAACAAGATTGATCGCCCTGCCCTGATGATCACCCTAGGACGTAGGCCACGCCGAAGGCAGGCTCGGAAACTACCTGAGGTCGAGGCCGCAACGGCCCCGCTCGGCGGCTGCGCGGGCCGAGTAGTCACCACCGCCGGGTTAGGTATTTTCCGACGGTTCTCGGCCGGGAGCGCCGCTCGGTATTGTCGCGGCTCTGGGGCGACGCCGGCCGTACCGTGCGTGCGTCCACTCCTCTCCGAAAGCGTTTGAAATGAATTCCAACGACACGGTGATTGCCGTCTTCGGCGATCATGATGCCGCCGAGACCGCAGTCAAGGAGCTCACGGCGGCCGGCTTCGAAATGAAGAATCTCAGCGTGGTCGGCAAGGGCTACCACACCGAAGAAAAGGTCGTCGGCTTCTATAATCTCGGCGATCGCATGAAATTCTGGGGAACGCGGGGCGCCTTCTGGGGCGGGCTCTGGGGGCTGTTCTTCGGCGGCCTGTTCCTGACGATCCCGGTCGTCGGCCATGTCGTCGTGCTGGGCTATCTCGCGACAGTCATCGTGACCGCCGTCGAGAATGCGGTCCTGCTCGGTGGCTTGAGCGCACTCGGCGCAGCGCTCTACGGCATCGGCATCCCCCGCAACACCGTCCTGCAGTACGAATCCGCGGTGAAAGCTGACGGCTTCCTCGTCATGGCCCATGGCTCGGCCGCGGAAATGGCGCGCGCCAGGACGATCCTTCAGGCCACCCATCCGACACAGCTCGATCACCACGCGACCGCCCTGGCCCTCGGCACCGATCCGGAAGATGCCGGATGGTCGCTGATTCCGAAATCGGTATGACCGCCATGAACAGCGCCTCCCTTCCCCTCGAGGAGAACCTAATGTCGTCGGATCAACGCTTGAAGCAGGACGTCGTCGCGGCGTTGTCCTGGGCCCCGAACGTGTCAGACGCCGATATCGGTGTGACCGTGACGAACGGGGTGGTCACGCTGTTCGGTCATGTCGACAGCTTCGCCCAGAAGCGCTCCGCCGAGACCGCGGCTGGCGGAGTCAAGGGCATCAGGGGCTTGGCAGACGAAATCGAGGTCCGGCTGCCCCAGCACCGTCACCGCGGCGACGACGAGATCGTGGCCGCGGCGGTGAGCCAGCTAGCCTGGGATTCCTCGGTGCCGCGAGACGCCGTAGCGGTGAAGGTGGAACAAGGTTGGCTGACGCTGAGCGGCGAGCTGACCTGGAAATACGAAAAGGACGCGGCGTTGCGCGCCATCGACGGGCTGATCGGCGTGACCGGCGTGACAGACACGACGACACTGCGGCAGCCACTCAATCCCGGCGACATCAGCGCCAAGATTCTCGAGGCCATGGACCGCTCTTGGTTCTTCAATCCCGACGATGTGACGGTCGTGGCAGAGGGCAGCAAGGTGATCCTCTCCGGTAATGTCCGCTCCTGGCACGAGCGCAATATCGCCGCCGACATTGCCTGGGCCGCGCCCGGCGCGACCGAGGTCGAGAACAATCTTATCGTCGTGTGAGCGATCGTCTCGCGTAGGCGAATACCTGCCTGCAGATTATTAGGACGCCGCCATCATGGAATCAGCAACGTCGGCCGCCGAGTTCATCACGGATACCGTCACAGAGTTCGACCCCGACATGATCTCGCCATCTCATTCGGACCGTGGCCAGCGGCGCGCCTATCTCGTCGGCGGCGGCATCGCCTCGCTCGCCGCGGCAGCCTTCATGATCCGGGATGGGGATTTCCGCGGCAGCGAGATCACCGTCCTGGAAAGCCTCGGCACGCTCGGTGGCAGTCTCGACGGCGCGGGATCGCCAACCACTGGCTATGTGCTCCGCGGCGGACGGATGCTGGAGAGCAAGTATCTCTGCACCTTCGACCTGTTCGGCTCGATTCCGACGCTCGGCGGCGACAAGACGGTAACTCAGGAGATCATCGACTGGAACGACGCGCTGCAGACCTCGGCGAAATCGCGTCTGGTGCGCGGCGGCATCGCCATCACGGCGCCGAAATTCGGCCTCGGCGAGGGCGATATCGCCACCCTGTCGCGGCTGGTGCTGGAGCCCGAGGGCATGCTCGGCAACACCAGCATCGCCGATCAGTTCGACCCGAGCTTCTTCCTGACCGATTTCTGGCTCATGTGGTGTACGACCTTCGCCTTCCAGCCCTGGCACAGTGCGGTCGAATTCAAACGCTATCTCGTGCGCTTCGTGCATATGGTCGACGGCTTCAACCGGCTGCGCGGCATCCTGCGCACGGTCTACAACCAGTATGACTCGATGGTGCGGCCGCTTGAGAAATGGCTGCGTGACCATGGCGTGGTCTTCGTCCTCGATACCGCCGTCACCGATCTCGAGCTGGTGGAACGCGACGAGTTGACCTGCGTCAGCCAGATTCGCTATGTCCGCGGCGGCAAGGCCGGGGCGATCCGCGTCGAGGACGACGACCTCGTCATGGTCACCCTCGGCTCGATGACCGAGGCCTCCAGCCTCGGCGACATGGACCACCCGCCACCGCTCGGAGCGCGCGTCGAGAATGGCGCCTGGTCGCTATGGCGCAAGCTCGCCGCGGACCGCAATGATTTCGGCTGTCCCGCGGTCTTCGCCGACCATGTCGAGCAGTCGAAATGGGTCTCGTTCACCGTGACCCTGCGCGACCCCGCGCTGCTGCACCGGATCCATGACATGACCGGGAATGTCCCCGGCGAAGGCGGGCTGATGACCTTCGTCGACTCCAACTGGCTGGCGTCGATCGTGATTCCGCACCAGCCGCATTTCCTCGGCCAGCCCGACGACGTGGCAGTGTTCTGGGGCTACGGCCTGGCGGTCGACCGCCCGGGAAATTTTGTCGCCAAGCCGATGTCTGCCTGCAGCGGCCGCGAAATCCTCATGGAGATCCTGCGCCATCTCGGCCTCGACTCCGATACCGACGTCATTCTCGATGCCGCGATCTGCATCCCCTGCATGATGCCCTATATCACGAGCCAGTTCATGCCGCGCGAGCACGGCGATCGGCCGGAGGTCGTTCCGCTCGGCACCCGCAACCTCGCCTTCATCGGCCAGTTCTGCGAATTGCCGGAAGATGTCGTGTTCACGGTCGAGTACTCGATCCGTTCGGCACAGACCGCGGTTTACGAGTTGCTCGATCTCGGGCGCGAACCGCCGCCGGTCTATCACGGCGCATTCGACCCGCGGGTCCTGTTCAAGGCGTTCGTCGCCCTGCACGACCTGTAATCACTTCCGGGAACTCAGAAGATGGCCATCATGTTCGACTCGACGCTCTACGCCCTGCCCGCGATCCTGGTCGTGGTCTTGGTGCTGCTCAAGACGACCGTGAAGATCCTGCGCGAATACGAGCGCGCGGTGGTTTTCACCCTCGGTCGGTTTCAGGCCGTCAAGGGTCCCGGGCTCGTCCTGCTGGTGCCGTTCATCCAGGAAATGGTGCGGGTGGATCTGCGCACCAAAGTAATCGAGATCCCGACCCAGGACGTGATATCGCATGACAATGTCTCGATGAAGGTCGACGCGGTGCTGTATTTCAGCGTCGTCGACCCGGAGCGCGCCATCATTCAGGTCCAGAATTACCTGCCGGCCACCAACATGCTGGCGCAGACGACCTTGCGGGCCGTGCTCGGACAGCATGAGCTCGACGAGATGCTGTCGGAGCGCAAGAAGCTCAGCACCGACATCCAGAGCATCCTCGACACCCAGACCGAAGCCTGGGGGATCAAGGTCAGCAACGTCGAAATCCGCACGGTCGAGCTGACCGAGAACATGGTGCGGGCGATCGCCAAACAGGCCGAGGCGGAGCGCGATCGGCGCGCCAAGATCATCCACGCCGAGGCCGAATTCCAGGCTGCGCAGACCCTGGTCGACGCCGCCGCGATCCTCGGCAGCGTGCCGGCGGCCATGCAGCTGCGCTACCTCCAGACCCTGGCGGAAATCGGCGCCGAGCAGAATTCGACGATCGTGTTCCCGATGCCGATCGACATCGTCAAGCCCTTCTTCGATATTCTCGAGAGGGCCGCCAAGGCTCCGGTCCGCCCGATCGCGGCGCAGACCTCCTGAGGGTTGTTGAAAGAGTCCTCGATGGCCGCGCTGCTTGCCGCTTACACGCCTGATCCGATGCTGCTCGCCGGGCTCCTCCTGGTGGCCGGTTTCTTCGTGACCCATTTCGGCTTCGGCGACAGCCCGGTCCGCCGCTTCCTGAGCCAGTTTGGGTTCTTTGTCGGCTTCACGACGCTGCTGCTGATCGCCGGGGTGAATCCGTCCGATCCGACGCCGACAACGGCGCACTCGATCCGCTACGTCCTGACCGGCGTGTTCAAGATCGTCTGGTGGCTCGCCGCCGCCTCGCTGTTGACGGGTTTCTTCCGCGCCGCCCTCGTGTTCAAGCGCCAGCCTCGGGAAACCCGCTTCCTCCAGGATTTGATCGCCGGCGCGATCTATATCGGCGCCGTGCTCGCGATCATCGCCAATGTCTTCAACATGCCGGTCAGCGGCCTGCTCGCCGCCTCGGGCGTGATTGCGATCGTTCTCGGTCTGGCCTTGCAGAGCACGCTTGGCGATGTCTTCTCCGGCGTCGTCCTGAACCTCGCCAAGCCGTATCACCCAGGAGACTGGATCACCCTGGATGGCGGGCTGCAAGGGCGGGTGGTTGAGACCAACTGGCGCGCGACCCAACTCCTCACGCTCGACAACGACCTCGCGATCGTCCCCAACAGCGTCATCGCCAAGGCGCGGATCGTCAATGCCAGCACCCAGATTCGCGCGCACGGAGTCACGATCGCCGTGCGGCTCGATCCCGGCGTGGCGCCGGGACGCGGCCGGGCCATGCTCGCCATGGCGCTCCTCAACAGCAACCGCATCCTCCGCATCCCGCCGCCACAGGTGACCGTGCAGTCACTGGACGCCACGGCGCTGGAATGTGAAGTGCGATTCTTCGTCACCTCGATCGAGCAGGGTAACGAGGCCAAGAGCGAGTTGTTCGACATGATCTTCCGCCACGCCGCCGCCGCCGGCATCCGCCTGGCGGCACCGGCGAGCAGTTCCATCATGCTGCCGGAGCAGGCGGCACGCCCGGATAACAGCGAGACGCCGCGCCTGCTGCTGGAGCACCTGCCGATCTTCGCACCGCTATCGGCGGCGGAGCGGGTCGCCCTCGCCCAAGGAATGAAACAGCGGACCTACGCCGCCGGTGACGTCCTGGTCGCGCAAGGCACGATCGCCCACGCCTTGTTCATTCTCGCCTCCGGGGTGCTGAGCGCGTACCAGGGTGTTGGCACCAAAGCAACCGAGGTCTTGCGGCTCGCCCCCGGCGACTGCTTCGGGCAAGCGAGCATCCTGACCGGCGCAGCCACCGGGTTCGAGGTCAGGGCGGTTACCGCGGCCGTCGTCTACGAGATCGCCAAGGCGGATATCGCCCCGATCCTCAAGGAACGCCCGGCCATCGCCCAGGAACTGGGGCAAATTCTGGCTCGGCGCGAGGCCGCGGGCGAAGCCAGGATGGAACAGGACGCCGAGCCTGATCTCCCGAGCGACCGGCTCGCGGCGCGACTGGCCGAGCGCGTCAGAAGCTTCTTCGGACTACTCTAAGCACCCCACAGGTCGACAAGGACCGCGCACATGCAGGACGGCAAAACGACGGTATCCCGGGGCCATGTCCTTGCCCTTCGACTCTTCGACATCTCCTACGAGATTGATCTCAAGCTGGCCGAGCAGCTGTGGTCGCAGCGCGCCGGCCGCGACAGCGCCCGCGGCCGCCTGGCAGGCACGCCGGCGAAGGCGGTCTCTTTCGGCGTTCCGCCGCTCACCCTCGACCTCGGCAGCTGCGCGATCGAGGTCGATGGCCGCGTGGTTACCGCGGCGGCATCGGCGCGGCTCTATGATTTTGGCATTGCCGCCTTCGCGCTGCGCCTGCCCGTCTCGACCATGTCATGGCAAGATTTCAGCCGCTTCGCCAACGCCACCGACCGCACCTTGGGCATCGCCGCGGCGACGGCGGTCTGGCAGGAACTGCTCGCGACCCTCAAGGGCCAGATCGGCGAGGCCTTGATCCGCCCGACGGAGAAGCCGCTGCAGGAGGATTATCTGATCGGAACGGTCGAGGCGTTCGACACCGCCATCGACGCCGCGGCGGTGCTGCAGCGCCTCGATCTCGTCCCGCTGCTGTCCGGGCGCGAGCGACCGCTCTCCGCGGGCGCCCGCCACGATTTGCTGCGCCACAGTTTCTCCTATTACCCCGACGATCTCGCCGTCATTACCTGGGACCGTGCGTTTCTCTACGAACCGCTCGGCGATACCGACGTTGCCGATGTTCTCCAGATCGCCAACGCACAGCTGCTGGAGATGCGGGTCTATGACGAGCTGCTCGACGCCGAGCTGCCCCGAATGCGCGACCTGCTCGACGCCGCGGTGCGTCGCCGCAATCTGCTGACCGCGCGGCGCTACGCCGCCCTCGCCCGCCGCCTCCTCACGCTCGTTGCCGAGGTCAGCGAGCTGACCGAACGCGTCGACAACGCGCTCCAGGTCACCGAGGACGTCTATCTCGCCCGAGTCTACGCCGCGGCAATGGAGCTGTTCCGCGTGCCGAACGTCACGGCCGCCGTCGATCGCAAGCTCGCTATTATCCGCGAAACCTACACCGCGCTGCACAGCGAAGCCGCCGGCGTCCGGGCCGAGGTCCTCGAGATCGCCGTCCTGGTCCTGATCGCGGTCGAAGTGATCCTCTCGCTGGTCCATCCATGACGACCGCGAACGATGGTCTCACTACGGTCGAGGCCAGCCGCCGCCTCTCTCGCGATGGGCCGAATGCGATCGCCGACGTCGCGGAACATCCGCTGCAACAGGCGATCCGCAAGCTGTGGGCGCCGGTGCCGTGGATGCTCGAGGCGGCGATCATCCTGCAGCTCGGACTTCGCGAATACTTCGAGGCCGGGCTGGTCA
>CAIUCF010000003.1 GCA_903897565.1 uncultured Rhodospirillales bacterium
ACCCTGCCGGACGACCTGCTGAAGGTCATGGGCTATCAGATGGGCTGCTTCGCCATGGGCTATGTCCGCGATTTCGAAGACCCGATGGTCGTCATTCGCGAGCCGGAGAACCGCGGAGTCTTCGGCATTGACATGGTCAAGAAGAACGCCGAGGTCGACGACTCACTCACCGACATGGCGCGCCATCTCCAGGAGGCGTCTACATGACGGGGAGGGGGCCCTACTGCCCGTCTTCGTCGAGCGCGTAGCCGGCCGAGCGCACGGTGCGGATGATGTCGACTTCGTTCGGACCGTTCAAGGCCTTGCGCAGCCGTCGGATATGGACGTCGACGGTGCGCGGCTCGACATAGACGTCGTGGCCCCAGACCGAGTCCAACAGCTGCTCGCGGGTAAATACGCGGCCCGGGTGTTCGAGGAAGAAGCGCAGGAGGCGGTATTCCGTCGGGCCGAGATGGATCGCGCGGCCATTGCGGCCGACCCGGTGCGCCGCCAGATCCATCGACACGTCAGCAAAGGTGAGGGCCTCGGCCGATGCATCGGGCTTCGTCCGGCGCATGACCGCGCGGACCCGGGCGATCAGCTCGCTCGGGCTGAACGGCTTGGTCATGTAGTCGTCGGCGCCGCTATTAAGGCCACGAATCTTGTCAGCCTCTTCGCCGCGGGCCGTCAGCATGATAACGGGGACCGAGCGTGACACCGGCGAGCGCCGGATCTGGCGACAGACCTCGATGCCGGAGACCAGCGGCAGCATCCAGTCGAGCAGCACGACGTCGGGCTTACGCTCGGCGAGCTGCACCAGGGCTTCCTCGCCGTCATTGGCTTCGCAGACCTCGAAGCCTTCCTTTTCGAGATTGTAGCGCAGCATCGTCACGAGGGCGGTTTCGTCCTCGACAATCATGACCATTGGCTTCATGGGGCGGACGTCTCGTTCTCGACAAGGCCCTTCGGGCCGGGCAGCACCACCGAACTCGAGGTCCGGTCACGTTTTTGACGACTGCCCTGCGGGGGGGTGCCGTGAATGAGGAAATGGATCGTCTCCGCGATATTGGTCGCGTGGTCACCGATCCGCTCGATGTTCTTGGCCATGAACAGGAGATGGGTGCCCGGGGTAATGAACCGCGGGTCTTCCATCATGTAGGTGAGCAATTCGCGGAAGAAGCTGGTGTAGAGCTCGTCGAGTTCCTCGTCGCCCTCCCAGACCCGCAGCGCTTTTTCGGCATCGCGCTCGACATAGGCATCGAGCACGTTCTTGATCTGGGTTTGGGCGATCCGGGCCATGTGGGGCAGGGCCTGGATCGGCCGGGCGACCGGGGTCTGCGACAGGGTGATCGAGCGCTTCGCGACATTCGCGGCGTAGTCGCAGATCCGCTCGAGATCGCTCGAAATTTTGAGCGAGGACAGGATTTCGCGAAGATCGCGTGCCATCGGCTGGCGCAGCGCCAGCAGGCGCAGGGCCTGGCTCTCGACTTCCGTTTCCAGTTGATCGACCCGGGCGTCCTGCGAGACGACATCGGAGGCGAGGTTGGTATCGCGCTTGACGAGGGCGTGGATCGCGTCGGCGAGTTGGCTCTCGGCAAGGCCGCCCATCGCAACGATGGTGTTGGTCAGCCGATTCAGCTCCTCGTCATAGGTCTTGACGATGTGTTCGTTGGACATGCTCGCGGGTTCCTCGGTCGGGCGCTTTACGTGGCGGCGATCAGCCGAACCGGCCGGTGATGTAGTCTTCCGTCCGCTTGTTCGTCGGATTGGTGAAAACGGTCGCGGTGTCGCTGAATTCAATCAGGTCGCCCAGATACATGAACGCCGTATAATCCGAGCTGCGCGCCGCCTGCTGCATGCTGTGGGTCACGATGACGATGCAGTAGTCGGATTTGAGCTCGCTGATGAGTTCCTCGACCTTCTGCGTCGAGATCGGGTCGAGCGCCGAGCACGGCTCGTCCATCAGCAGTATCTCCGGCTTGACGGCGACGGCGCGGGCAATGCACAGACGCTGTTGCTGGCCGCCGGAGAGCCCGAGGCCGCTCTGCTTCAGCTTGTCCTTGACCTCGCCCCACAGCGCGGCCTTGCGCAGCGCATGCTCGATGCGGCCGTCGAGTTCGCTCTTGGGCAGGTTCTCGTAGAGTTTGATGCCGAACGCGATGTTGTCGTAGATCGACAT
>CAIUCF010000004.1 GCA_903897565.1 uncultured Rhodospirillales bacterium
CTCAGCGGTGTCGGCGCGAGCGGCGATGCCGGCGCCATCACAGTCTCGGCCGGCAGCATCGGCATCGGCGCGAACGGCCAGATATCAAGCAGCACGTCAGGCGCCGGGCGCGGCGGCATCGTCGCGATTTCGGTCAAAGGCGCCCTCGACATCGGCGGCAATATCCAGGGCACCACCGGGATCTTCGCCAACAGCGCCATCGGCGCCACGGGTGACGCGGGCCGGCGCGTGACAGTCGATGCCGACAGCATCGCGATCACTCAATTCGGCCAGATCACGAGCAGCACATCCGGACCAGGTCGTGGCGGCGACGTCCGAGTCGCGGCAGACAGTATTGCCCTCACCGATCGCGGCGAAATCTCCAGCAATACCAATGGTGCCGGGATCGGCGGCGAGGTCAGCGTCACGGCCCTCGGCACTCTACGGATCACAGGCACGGCCGACGCGACGACGCCGACCGGCATCATCGCCGATAGCGAGGCGAGCGCGACCGGCGCTGCCGGCGGCGTAACGGTGAATGCCGCCGACCTCGCGATCGCCGGTGGTGCGGCCGAAATCTCGAGCAGCACCTTCGGCGCCGGAGCGGGTGGTGCCGTGACGGTCACGGCATCGCGATCGATCACGATCGGCGCGGATCCGGCCGCGATATCGGGAACCGGGGTACTCGCCGGTAGTTACGCCACTTCCGGGCCCGCCGGCGCCGCCGGCACGATCACCGTGACCGCGCCGGCAATCACGATCAACGGCGACCGCGCCCAAATTTCGAGCTCGACTTTTGGCGCGGGCGCGGGGAGCACCGTCGATGTCGGCGCCGACACCCTGGTCGTCAGCGCCTCCGCCGGGATCACCAGCAATACTCTGGGCGCCGGCTCGGGAGGCGCGGTCATTGTCTCCGTCGCGGGGTCGCTCGAGATCCTCGGCGACCCCAGCGTCGGCGTGGCGACGGGAATCGCGACGGACAGCAGCGGTTCGGGCAGTGCCGGCCACGTCACGGTCACGGCCGGCGACATCCACCTTCGCGAAAACGGGCAAATCGCCAGCACGACATTCGGCCCCGGCGCCGGTGGCGAAGTCGACGTCGCGGTCCGCGGCGATCTCGCCATCGATAGCGGCGCAGCGTTGCTGTCAGCGACCGGAATTCTCGCCGATAGCGATTCGACGGCGGCGCAGGGCGGCGCGGCGGGCCGTATTCATCTCGCCGCCCGTGACATCGCCATGACCGGGGGCGGCGCCGAGATTTCCAGCAGCACCTTCGGCGCGGGTACGGGTGGTAATGTCGTGATCAGCGCCTCGGATCTTTCGACGAACGCCGGTGCGCTGGTAGCCTCCGCTTCGACCGGATCGGGCGACGCCGGCACCGTGAGCATCATCCTGAGCGGCGCTTTTTCCGCGAATGGTCAAGCCACCGGGCTGCTGTCGAGTGCCCTGCGGGATGGCGCTGCCGGCGACATCTCGGTGACCGCCTCCCGGATCAGCCTCACCAATCAAGGATCGATCTCGACAACCGCAGCGGCCGGCGCCGGCGGCGGCATCACGCTGACCGCCGACGAAACCATCATCGATGGCGGGGTGATCGACGCGTCAAGCAGCGGTTCGAAAAGATCCGGCAAGATCAGCATCGACCCAATTTCGATCATCATCCAGAATCATGGCATCGTCTCCGCCGTGGCGACCGGAAGCGGTGCCAGCGGTGAGATCGATCTCGCCGCCGATGCGATCACGCTTCGCGACTCCGTGGTCACGACCACCTCGGCCCAGGGCGGCGGCGGCGAGATCAACATTCGCTCGACCGGTCTGTTCGCCGTCACCCGCGGCTTCGTCACGACCACCGTCCATGGCGGCGTCGAGACCGCCGGCAATGTCGGAGTCGCTGCCGGCCTGCTGGTGCTCGACAGCGGCACGCTTTCGGCCAATGCCGATCAGGGTCGTGGCGGCAATCTCCTGGTGACGGTCAATGGCCTCGTCCAGACCCCCGACAGCGCCATTACCGCCTCATCCAATGCCGGGCTGAACGGCACCGTCGCCGTCAGCAGCCTGGGCAACGACGTGACCGCCGGTCTCGCTGAGCTCTCGGGCAAACTGGCGACAAATGGCGATGTCTCCCACCTCTCCTGCGGCGGTCCCGGTCACGGCGGAACCGGGCGCTCGTCACTCCGGGTGCTCGGCCGCGGCGCCCTGCCCTTCGACGCCGATGAGCCGGTGACGGCGTTCTTCGGTGATACCGAGATCGTCGCCGCGCCAGCGATTCCCGCAGCCGTTCCAGCGGCCTTCCAGCCATGTTCGCTCTAAGATGACCGCTACTGCCCCCTTCCGCCGGTGCAACCGAGCCGGTATCGCCTTGGTTCTCGCCGGGCTGCCGCTGCTTGCCAGCCTCGTGACCTCGATAGCGCTGGCGCAGTCGGCGCCGACGATCGCCCCGATGATCGGCAAGAGCCACGGCGCGCCGCGGCCGCTCGGCGCCGTTACGCCGCAGCAAACAGCGCCACCCGCGATCCCGGCGCCGTCGATTCCGCAACAAGCGGCGCCGTCGAGCCTCTCGGAAGGCCCGCATTTCCTGCTCCGTGGTATCAGCGTTCGCGGCAGCACGATCCTGACGCGCAAGGAGGTCGATCAGATCGCCGCGCCCTACCTGAACCGGCGCATCGGCACCAACGAGCTCGAGGAAATCCGCCGGCTGCTCACGGTCGCCTATATCGAGAAGGGATACATCAACTCGGGTGCCGTCCTCCCCGACCAGCACGTCGCCAATGGCATCATCGTCTACCAGATCATCGAGGGCAGGCTTGCCGATGTCTCCGTCACCGGGACCAGGCACTTCTCCCCCGGTTATTTTCGCCGTCGCCTCGCCAGGGCGGCGACACCGCCGCTCGACATCAACAAGCTCAATCGCGAGGTCCGGGTGCTCCTGCAGGATCCGGCGATCAAACAGCTGAATGTCGATCTACGGCCCGGCTTGAAGCCCGGAGACGCGCTGCTGCGGGCTGATGTCGTCGAAAACAAGCCCTGGGACCTGAGTTTTACCATCGCCAATGACACGCCGCCCTCGATCGGCCCGATCCACGGTCAGGTCGCGGGCACATACCGCAACCTGCTCGGCCTCGGCGACACGATCAGCGGCAGCTACGGCCGTACCGACGGCCTCAACGACGGCTCGGCGGCGATCAGTGTCCCGGTCACCGCGGCCGATACCACGCTGCTGGCCCATTATGACCGCAATGATTCGATCGTCATCGACGACATCTTCAAGACCCTCGACATCACCAGCGAGACCGAGACGATCGGCGCCGGCATCGACCAGCCGCTCTACCGGACCGGGGATGAATCGCTCGGGGTCGGCTTCATGCTCGATTATCGTTCGAGCCGGACGTTCCTGCTCGGTCAGCCCTTCGATCTTTCTCCGGGCTCGGTCAACGGCCGCACCAAAGCGTTCGTGCTCCGTCTCAATCAAAATTGGCTTCGCCGGACAGCGTTCGACGCCATCGCGCTGCGTTCGACCTTCAGCCTCGGCATCGCCACGCTCGGCGCGACCAATGCAGCCGCGCCGCCGAATGCGAATTTCCGCACCTGGCTCGGCCAGCTGCAATATGTCCGCCAGATCTTCAAGACGCAGCAGCTGGTGTTCCGCGCCGATATCCAGCTCGCCAACGCACCGCTGTTCTCGTTCGAGCAGATCGCCATCGGCGGCGCCGGCACGGTGCGCGGCTATCGCGAGAACACCCTGGTCCGCGACAATGCCGTTATTCTCTCACTGGAAGATCACATTCCGGTCGTGCATCGCCGGGTTCTTGGCGTCGACTCCACGCTGGAGGTGGTGCCATTTGGTGATTACGGCAAAGGCCGAAACAGCCGGGGCGTGACGCCGGAGCCGCGCGACATCGCGAGCCTCGGCATCGGACTGCATGCTGCCCTGGGCTCGAGAGTGCAGGCCAAGCTCGACTGGGGCCATGGCTTCACGACGATCCGTTACGCCAACGAGGATCTTCAGGACTCAGGCGTGCATTTCCAGGTTACGACCCTGTTCTGACGGGCTATTTCACCGGCCCTTTGTCCGCCGCCGCGTCGGTCATGCCGATCTCATGCAGCAATTCCGAACGCAGCGCCGTATCCTTGTGGACGGCAGCATCGAGGGCGTCGTACCAGAGACCCGCCCTGGCGAGGCTGATCGTATCTTCGGCGCCCGAGGGAGCGGGATCGCGCTTGATATATCCGGCAGAAACGAGATCGGCAGAGCGGGCCTGCGGATCCATGATCACGGCAACCGCCCATTGGTAGGCCGCCCCCGGCCGTAGGTGTGCAGCGGTCCCGGCGAGGCTAAGGGCGTGAATGCCGGCTGGTTGCGGCGCCGTCAGGGTGATGTCGAGCAGCGGGGCCGGGTCGGCATCGCTGGAGAGCGTGACCTCGATCGACTTGGTGATCGGCGCCGAGGCGTACCAGTACAGCGTCGGCTGATCGCGCCGTGTCAGCCCGGCGTGATCGCCCGGCGCCAGTACCTCTACGCGAAATCCGGCGGCGGGCCCGCCGCGAGTGCCGCCGCCGGCGCTATCGTCGAGCTCCGACGGCGCGCCAAGTTGCGGCGGTTGGTAAAGCGGCGCAGACGCACTATCCGCCCGGGCCGCCGATGCCGCGCCGAGAAGGAGCACGGCGATGATCAAGGGCACCCCAGCGGCACCACGCACCGGATCCGGTTTCGCAGGCTTCTTCATGAACATCTCCTCCTTCGAGCTGACGAGAAAGATCGGCAGCGGTTCCTCCTTGCCCTTCAGCCGGACATGTCCGACCTGACGGACCATGACGGCCTCTTCGACCAGGAGATAGGTCGCCTCGCTGATCAGGATGCGACACGGCGCGTCCTCTGCAAGGCTCTTGTCGAAGCTCTCGAGCCGCGACGCCGTGTTCACGGTATCGCCGATCACGGTATATTCGAGGCGATGATGGCTGCCGAGCGTGCCGGCGACCAGCGGGCCGGTGTTGATGCCGACCCGCATACCGATCGTGGGCACACCCTCAGCGAGCCATTTCGCGTTCAGCTCCGCGAGCGCCTCCCGCATCGCCAGCGCGCATTTGACCGCGCGCTCGGCGTCATGGGCGATTTCCGCAACGGTCTTGCGCGCGATCGGCACCCCGAAGATCGCCATGATCGAATCGCCGATATACTTGTTGATGACGCCGTCATGGGCGACGACGATCTCCGCCATGCGGGTCATGTAGTCGTTCAGCCAGCCGAGGAGCTCCTCGGGCTCGAGCTTTTCCGAGATCGAGGTGAAGCCCTTGATGTCGGTAAACAGCACCGTCGCCGTCAGCTTCTGCGGTCGCGGCCGACCGCCGGAGGCGAACTCGTCGCGGTGCTCCCACAGATCCTTGGCGATTGCGGGCGAGACATTCTGCGAGAAGATTTCCATCAGCCGCGACCGCGACTGCCGCTCTTGATGCCACAGCAGCGTGCTCTCCAGCAGCGCACTGCCGATCCAGCCGAGCGACGGTGCGACGACCGGGATCCAGAAGCCGAGCGTCAGCAGCCCGTAGCCGAGCCCAGCGAGCGCGACGATCACCCCGACACAACCCACGCCGACGATCGCCACCGAGCGGACGCGGGTGACCGACAGCCCGCCGATCATACAGGCGAGCCAGAGCATCGCCAGGGTAACCGGGAAGGATACCCCACGCGGCGGGCTCAGCCCCTGGCGCGCCGTGCGGATCAACTCCGCGACCATATGGCCGTGAAACTCGATGCCGTAGATTTGGCTCGAGGCCGGAGATGCCTGGTGGCCGAGGGGCGAGAAGAAGATGTCCTTGACACTGTCCGCGGCAACGCCGAGCAGCACGACCTTGCCCTTGATCTGCTCCAGCGGCACGTCTCCGGCCAGAACGCGCGACAGGCTGATCACGGGAAATGGATGCGCGCCGCCGAGGTAATCCAGGAGCACCTGAAAGCCCCCGGCATGCGCTCGAACATAGCCACCCTGACCACTCGCAAACGGCAGCAGACGACCCTTCCCGAGCAGCAAGGCATTCGGGTCATCGGCGGCGTTGCGCGGCATGATGCCGTCAAGTGCGAGATAGCCGCGCGCGACCCGGTAGGCGAGGCTTTCATAGAACTGCCGGCCATCATTGACGAAGATCAGGGCGCGCCTGAGGACACCATCGGAATCGGCGAGCACATTGGCGAAGCCGAGCCGATCGGTTCCCTGCAGCACCGGCGGGCCTGGGATCGCTTTTTCGCGGCGGATGGCGGCCCTGGAGATGCAGATGATGTTCGGGTGCGTCGTCAGAACGCGATTGAGCGCCTCCATTCCGCTGCCGCGAGGTCGGTCGCGATAGAAGTCGACGCCAATCATCGCGGCGCCGCCCGTTTCCAGGCGATCGAGGACCTTGGCGAGCACGTCATCGGGCAACGGCCAGCCCAGGGTATTCAAGTCGTGTTCGTTCGCGCCGACGATGACGACCGGGTCCGGCGTCGTGTAGCGCGTAGACCGGATCGCGACAAAATTATCGTAGACCGAGAGTTCGACCCCTTCGAAGAACCCCGACATCCAGAGGACGACAATGCTGGCGAAGATCCCGTGGACGACGAGCAGCGTACGGGTAATCGGCCGCGACAGGAATCGAAGGATCGGGCCCTTTGGGGATGGGGGAGCCGTCGCCATCCGCCGCCCTCAGAGCCAGTTCCCGATGAGCAGAAACGGCGACCAATAAGCGGGATGGCGAAACCGCGGATCGGCTTTCAGGGCGATTTGCGCGCGTTGCAGCGCTTGGGCCTTGCTGGTCCCAGGCACCTGAAGCTCGCGGTAGAAATTCACGACGAGCTGGGCTGCCGCCTTGTCGCTGATGAACCAGAGGCTGGCCATGGCGCTGCGGGCGCCGGCCTTGATGGCGACGCCGGCGAGGCCGAGAGCCGCGCGATCATCGCCGACCGCCGTCTGGCACGCGCTCAGGACCAGGAGCTCGAGCGACGCATCCGCCTGGCCGCTCTGCTTCACCGCCTGCTCGAGCCGGCCCAGGGTCAGCTTGCCGTCATAAGCGAGGATGAAGCTCTTCGCCGGGTCATGGTCGAACACGCCATGCGAGGCAATATGGACGACGTCATAAGGCGCCGAACTCATGGCATGGTCCATGCTGTCGACCCTGAAATCTGCGTCAAGCAAAACGGTGCCCTGGCGCACCTTGGTGATCGCGCCGATCTCGCGACGGACACTCGGCAGCGCAGGAAAGCCTTGGGAGGCGAGCGACATCCCGGCGAGCAAGGTGCCGCCCGCTTTCTGCGTTCCGATCGGCTTCGGATCGACTAGGCTTAATCCCGGGGCGGTCGCGACGGCAAATTCGTCGATCACGAACTTGCTGCCGTCCGGCAGCGCGGCAAGCGGCACCGTGCGCAGAACCCCGTCGGGAATCCAGACAATGGTGTCAATCTTTTCGCCACGCAGCACCGGCAGGAGCGGCGCGACCAGCCAGGCATAGAGCTGGCGGCCGGGGAGCAGGTATTGACGTGTCGTCCGTTTCTCGAGGAGGCCGCGGAAAGATTTGACCGTTTTAATGAGATCGGCCGACGCGACCGGCACCACGATCTCGTGCGGGCCATCGGCAACGAAGACCAGCAGCTCCAGACGGTCCCGTAGGATAACAGGATACAGGACCGCGGTGCGGGTGGCGACGGCGTCGATATCGCGTGTTCGCGATTCCGCCTTGGCCAGACACTCATCGCGAAAATAATCCTTGAGCTCGCCGATCTTCATCGTCTCCAAGGTCGAGCGCGCTTCGATCAGCAGAGGCCCTGTATTCGTCTCCTCGCCCTTCGCATGCGCCCTCTGCAGCAGCAGATCGGCCAATTGGCGATAGAGCCCGCCGATCGTCGCGAGATAGGACGACTGCCCCTCGTGGTACTCGACGGGGATGTCATCGCGAATACTCTCGACCGCCGCGACGGCGCGACGCAGGGCGACGATCGCGCCATCGAGATCGCCCTCGGCGGCGAGGATCGAGCCGAGTTGCCAGTCCCATCGATAGAGCAGGTCCGAGGCACCCGCCGCCTGTGCCGCGAACAAGGCTTCGCTGGTCAGGGTCTCCGCCCTGGCGTGATCGCCCGCACTTTCGGAGAGCGCCCCGAGATAGCCCAGTGCGAGCGCTTTCGCCCGAGGATCGGCAGCGGCGTCAGCCTGCGTCGACGCCAATGTCAGCAACGATTGCGCCAGCGCGCGGAAGCGCACATCGCCGCCGATGTCGGCCGTTTGTTCCGCCAACCGGCCGGCCGTGACCAAAGTCCTTACGGACGACAAAACCGGCACCGCGCGAGCGGCGGCATCGCGGATATCCGTCAGCTTCGCCAGGGCAGCGTCCTCGTGCGATTGGCGGAGCAGAAGCCGGGCCTGATTGGCTTCGACGAGCCCGACAAGCCCGGGTTCGTTGAGCCGGCGCGCGGACTTCTCAGCCTCACGGTAACGCAACCCGGCATCCTCGAGCCGACCCTCGGCAAGATAGACGTTACCGAGATCGACATTGGAGACGGCGGCGACCCGACCGAACCCACCCCTGGTCGCGTCGTCGGCACTCTTCTCAAGATAGGGCAGAGCCACATCATAAGCATGGGCGAGAGCATAGGCATTGCCGAGCGCCCCTTCGGCCTCTGCAACCCCGTGCAGATCATGGTGGCCGACAGCGAAGGCGAGATTCGCGGCAAGGCCTTGGATCGCGTCCGGTACATGGCCTTCCGTGGAGAGGAATTCACTTTGCCCGATCGAGGCCGTCGGCACAGGACAGAGCGCTCTTTCACGAGGCAAAGTCCCGGCACCGCCGAGTGACGGCCAAGCTGCCATCAGCAGAACCAGGGTCAGTCTCACCCAGACGCAACCTGTCATGGACCGACCCACTTTTGCAGCTCCAGTTGTAAACGAGGCGTCCCACATGGCGACTTCGACATGTATCGAGCCCACTCGAACGGTATCAGGTGGTTTACGCGATTGCGAGCGCGATGGCAGCTTTCGCCGAGCGCTCCCCGCGACCGGGCACTGAACGCGAGCAACCATCCTGTCGCGCGCCGGGCGAAACTGCCGGGGCACATGGTCGATGGCGGGACGCCTCCGCAGGTCCTCCCCCGCCGGCACCGCGCTCACGATCAGTATTTCTGTGGAAATATCGGGGTTTAGCGGCCACGAATTCGAGAACCCCGCAAGAAAACTGGTAGCGCAACATGACGATCATCAGCAGCGGACAAACCGTCAACGTATCTTCCGGGCAGACCGCCACGGGGGACGTGATTCTGAGCGACGGGGTGTCGGGTCCGCGCTATCAGTATGATCGCAGGTGGTAGAAATCGCCATCCGGCGGGCTGGCGGGGATATCACCCACGACAATCCCTTCGCTGCTGCCTCGCGATTGCTGGCTACGGCATCCCCGGCTAGCGCCACCGTGGTCAATGGGACGTTTTCGGGCCTTATCTCTTTTAATCAGAGGGTCTCGGGTTCGAACCCGGACGGGCTCAGCAATTTATTTCAAAGCACCGATGATGATCTCAGGCCGCAAGCCGCTTCCGCCTCGGCGGGGCCTCGCCCGCCGGTCCAACATCTGGTAAGCCGAAGCTAGCGCCGGCTTCGGGATACGACGACCAGCGTTCGCGACGTCACCCGATTTGGCGGCGCGCCACGCGCCGCCACCGAATACCATCCGCGTCGAACACCATGGTATCGATGAATGGTCTGCCCCGGCCCATGATTGAGCCGCGCCGCACCAGCAATAAACATCATAGCGAAAACGCCCCCTGCCACCCAGAGGACCAGGATCATTGCGAGGATAGACATCACGTCCTCCCAGTTGCAATTCGGGGATGCATTTGTGCTCACCCGTCTCTAGTGAAAGTTGGCACTCGGCCTCGGAATCACAAGAAGGATGATCATCGCAAAACCTTGCCTCTGCCATGCGACAGGCAAATAGCGACGGCTTCAAGCCGGGTGATCGTCGGCTCGTGTGGACGGGCTCGGTGGATCGACGGCGATGCCCGCGCTTCACGACCGATGGAGCGGACAGCCGCGTCGATCGCTTCGCCGACACGCCACCTGTCAGGGCGGCGCGTCGGCGGGGAC
>CAIUCF010000005.1 GCA_903897565.1 uncultured Rhodospirillales bacterium
CCACCACCCGTATGAGAGCTTCGACGTGGTGGTGCAGTTCGTGCGCCAGGCGGCGCGCGACCCGGCGGTGGTGGCGATCAAGCAGACGCTCTATCGCACCAGCAGCGACAGCCCGATCGTCCACGCCCTGATCGAGGCGGCCGAGGCGGGCAAATCGGTCACCGCCCTGGTCGAGCTCAAGGCGCGCTTCGACGAAGAGGCCAATATCCGCTGGGCGCGCGATCTCGAGCGCGCCGGGGTCCAGGTGGTCTACGGCTTCGTCGAACTGAAGACCCATGCCAAGATTTCGCTGGTGGTGCGTCGCGAGGGCGGCGGCCTCAAGACCTATGTCCATTTCGGCACCGGCAACTACCACCCGATCACCGCGAAGGTCTATACCGACCTGTCGTTCTTCACGACCGATCCTGCATTGTGCCGCGACGCCGGCCGGGTGTTCAACTTCATCACCGGCTACGCCACGCCCGAGCGGCTGGAGAAGCTCGGCGTCGCCCCGCTCAATCTGCGTTCGCGCACGATCGCGCTGATCGATGCCGAGATCGCCCACGTCAAGGCCGGCCGGCCTGGCGCAATCTGGGTCAAGCTCAACCAACTCGTCGACCCGGCGGTGATTGACGCGCTCTACCGCGCCTCCTGCGCCGGGGTGCAGATCGATCTCGTGATCCGCGGCATCTGCTGTCTGAGGCCGGGAATTCCCGGGCTGTCGGAGAATATCCGGGTGCGCAGCCTGGTCGGCCGCTTCCTCGAGCACAGCCGCATCTATGCCTTCGGCAATGGCGTCGGCCTGCCGTCGAGCAATGCCTTGGTCTTCATCGGCTCGGCCGACTGGATGGGTCGTAATCTCGATCGCCGGGTCGAGGCTATGGTGCCGATCGAGAACCCGACCGTGCATCAGCAGGTCCTCAACGAGATCCTCGTCCATAATCTTCATGACGAGGCGCAGAGCTGGACCTTGGGCGGCGACGGCATTTATACGCGCGTTGCGGCGTTGCCCGGCGCCGCCAATGCCCAGGCCTATTTCATGACCAATCCGAGCCTGTCGGGCCGGGGCTCCGCCCTGCGCAAGACCGACGGCACCGGCGCGCAACGCGTGCTCGTGGAGCATACTTGAGAGGCCCCAAGGTGACACGCTCACCCGGGCGCGCTGCGCCACGCCCGAGCTTCGAGCAGACTCGCCGCGATATCGTCGGCGTGATCGATATCGGCTCGAACTCGCTGCGCCTCGTGCTCTACGATCGCAATAACCGAGCGCCGCAGATCCTGTTCAACGAAAAGGTGATGTGCGCGCTGGGCCGCGGCCTAAACATCACCGGCAGGCTCAATCCCGCTGGCGTCGAGCTGGCGCGCGACAATGTCGAGCGCTTCGTCGCGCTGTCGCGCCGGCTCGAGGTCGCAAATCTCTATATCCTCGCGACCTCCGCCGTGCGCGATGCCGAGGATGGGCCGGCTTTCGTCGCCATGCTCGACGCGATGTGCGGCGTCAAGATCGAGGTCATTTCCGGCGACGAAGAAGCAAGGCTCGCCGCTGCCGGCGTCTATGCCAGCATCCCGGATGCCGACGGCATAACCGGCGACCTCGGCGGCGGCAGCGTCGAGCTGGTGACGACCGGACCGAGCCTGAATTTCCGCGCCACCAGCCTGCCGCTCGGCCCGCTCCGCCTGCTCGGCGCCAGTCTCGACGAGTCGGCGCCGCGTGCTGAGGTCGATCGTGCCATCGCGGCAGTCGACTGGCTGAAGCAGGGGCGGGGGCGGAACTTCTATGCGGTGGGCGGCGCCTGGCGCTCGCTCGCGCGCATGCATATGGAGCAGACCGATTACCCGCTGCACATGATCCAGCATTACCAGGTCGGCCGCGGCGAGCTGGAGGGCTTCCTCGATCTCGTCAGCCGGCTGAGCCGCCGCTCGCTCGACAAGGTGACTGGCGTCGCCCGGCGCCGCGCCG
>CAIUCF010000006.1 GCA_903897565.1 uncultured Rhodospirillales bacterium
CTATCCGAAATATACCCTTAGTCATACGCATCTCAAAAGCCATATAATCACACACAATAGCGAACATATGTGTGGGTGCGTTGGTCGCGACCTCCGCGATTAATTAACATGACCTCATGAGTGATACCGCGCCCGCCTCACGAGTGATTGGAGCCTAATCCGGCAGAACTTCAAATCCACGTGAGTTCGGTATCGCCCAAGGTCGGCGCGCGCGATCATTCTGTTGCCACTTCGCGATCTCGGGTAGCCGGCGAATTGTCAGGCCAAGTTCGTCCACGCCTTCGATTAGTGTTTCCCGACGGACGGGGTCGATGACGAACGAGTAGGCAGCGCCATCCGGAGCGATGACCAGGTTACGAAGGAGATCGACAGTGATGGGAGATCCGTCGGCAGCCTGAACAGCAAGTTCGTTGACTTCGGCTTCCTGCAGAACGACGGGTAGCACCCCGTTCTGACAGCAGTTCGAGAAGAAGATGTCGCCGAACGAGGGCGCGATCACCGCCCGCAAACCGGCCCCCTGCAGCGCCCATACGGCGCCTTCCCGTGACGAGCCGCATCCGAAATTCGCCCCCGCGATCAGGAGCGGCGCGCCGCGGAATTGCGGCTGATCAAGGATGAAGTCGGGGCCTCGAAGTGCTTCAAGGGCGTAGGGGCCAAGTTGATCGCGCCGCAGTTGGGTGAGCCGCTCTATGCGGATGATGACGTCCGTATCGATATCTCGGCGCAGCAACGGCGCAGCGGCACCGGTGACGGAAGTGAAGGGCTGCATTTTTTAGAACTCCCTGGCATCCGCGATGCAGCCGGCGACGGCGGCGGCGGCGGCAGTTGCGGGACTGGCGATATGGGTCCGTGCGCCGGGCCCCTGCCGCCCGACGAAATTGCGGTTCGAGGTACTGACCGCCCGGCGGCCACTCGGAACGGTCTCGCCGTTTGCGGCCACGCACATCGAGCACCCAGGTTCGCGCCACTCGAACCCCGCCGCCCGGAAGATGTCGGCGAGACCTTCTGCCTCGGCCGCTGCTTTTACCTCGACAGAGCCTGGCACGACCCAGGCCGTGACTCCCTGCGCCACCCGGCGACCCTTCGCGATCCCGGCCGCCTCGCGGAGGTCCGACAGGCGAGAATTCGCACACGATCCGATGAAAACCCAGTCGACCGGCGTCCCCAGCAAACGTGCGCCGGGAGCGAGACCAATATAATCGAGCGCTGCCTGCCAGGTTTGCCGCTGCGCCTCATCCGAGTGTTCTCGCGGGTCCGGGACGACCCCGTCGATCGGTACGGCCTGGTCGGGAGACGTCCCCCACGTGATCGTCGGCGGCACCTCGCGAAGATCGAAGCGCTCCTCACGGTCGAAGCGTGCATCGCTGTCTGTCGCGAGCGACAACCACTCGGCCGCTGCGGCCTCGAATGCCGTGCCTTCCGGTGCGAAAGGTCGGCCGCGGAGATACTCTACTGTCTGCTGATCTGGGCCACAGAAGGCGATCTTGCTGCCGAGTTCCACCGACAGATTGCAGAGGGTCAGCCGAGCCTCGATCGGTAGCGCGCCGATACCCGGCCCGGCGTGCTCGATCGCGTACCCGACCCCGGCCGAGGCGCCGAGCGTCCTGATGACGTGCAGCGCCAGATCCTTTGCGCAGACACCTGGCTTCAATTTGCCGTCATAGGTGATCCGCATCTGCCTCGGCTTCTTCTGCCTCAGGGACTGGGTCGCCAGGACGTGCACCACTTCGGAGGTCCCGATCCCGAAGGCGATCGCGCCGAGCGCGCCGTTGGTACAGGTGTGGCTGTCTCCGCAAACGAGCGTGAGACCAGGCAGGGTAATGCCGAGCTCCGGAGCCATGACATGGACGATGCCGTGGCCGCGCCGGCCGAGATCGAACAAGGGGATCCTGGCATCACGCGCCCGCGTCTTGAGGCCGCGATAGAGAGTCTCTCCGCGATCGTAGGTCGAGCCGTCTCGGCCGGGACTGCTGCTCACCGCATGATCCGGGGTCGCGAAGGAGAGGTCAGGCCTGCTGACTTCCAGGCCCCGCTCCGCCAGGGTCGCGAGGGCGTCCGGTCCCGAGAGATCATGCAAGAGATGGCGGTCGATATGCAGCAGCGACCAGCCGCCGCCGAGGTCCGCGACGATATGCTGATCCCAGATGCGATCGAATAGGGTTTGCGTCATCTTCCCTCCGTGCCGGCCGCCCCGGTCCTCATCCGCAGCGCGTCCCATTCGTCCGCCCCCATGCGCCGAAACCGCTCTCCGATCGGAACGCGCCCCTGCGTCGTCGGGGCCCGGCCCGTCTCACGCAACGTCGCGAGGGCGGTGTCGCAGGCGTCCATCGTGCTCACGAAGAGCAGTCCCGGGAGGATGACCAGCCGGTACCCGAGCCCAGCGACATCGTCCAACGAGAGGTCTGGGGTTTTTCCTCCAGGGACGAGATTGAGCAGGCAGGGTCCGTTGACGAGTTTCGGGATCAGCGCGATCTCGTCCATCGTCCGAGGCGCCTCGATGAAGGCGATGTCGGCGCCCGCCGAAAGTGCCCGGTTCACCCGGATGACGGCCTCATCGAGACTCGACACGGCACGCGAATCGGTGCGCGCGATCAGGACGAGATCGGGATTTATCCTGGCGGCGGACGCTGCCGCGATCTTGGCCACGAACTCATCCGCAGGGACCACTTCCTTGCCGTCGAGGTGACCACATCGCTTCGGCGAGACTTGATCCTCGATCTGCAGCGCTGCGACACCGCGCATTTCGTATTCGCGGACGGTCCGCGTCACATTGAGTTCATTGCCGTACCCGGTATCGGCGTCGGCGATCACGGGAATCTGGACCGATCGCGCGAGTACGGCGACTGCGGCCGCCATCTCGGTCATCGTCAGGACGCCATAGTCGGGAAAGCCATTGGCGGCGGCGACCCCGGCCCCGGTCATGTAGACCGCACCGAAGCCCGCCTGCTCCACGAAACGGGCGGTGATACCATCATAGGCGCCGGGTGCGGTGATCAGATTACCGACATTGAGGAGCTCTCTTAGGCGCTGCGGCGCGTTCATCCATCTGTCCTTTCGTTGTGTACGGGCGGCTAATCCGCGCGCGCGTATTGGCGAGGTCTGGCATCAAGAAAGTTCGGCGAAGGTGCCGAAACTTCCCTGCCGGTAGAGTAGGGGGCCTAAGGCGGTTTCCGGCTGGTAGACGGCCTGAACCTCTCCGAAGAAGATGCCGTGGCTACCGATCTCCGTGATGCCTGAGACGCGGCAATCGAAGGCGACGAGCGCCGACTCGAGGACCGGCGTGCCGGTCTTCAGGGTCATCCAGGCCGCTGAAATGAAGCGGGCCTCGCCATTTTCGCCGCCAGCGAACCGCGATGCGACGCCATGGTCAGGCGCGCCGAGGACATTGACGGCGAAACGTCCCGACCCCCGCAAGGCCTCGAAAGCGCTCGCCGATTTGTTGATGCAGCACAGGAGTGTCGGCGGCGCGATCGTCACTGAACTGACGGCGGTCGCCGTCAGTCCATTGCGAGCACCATCGAGCCCTTTCGTCGTGATGACGCAGACCGCCCCGGTCAGGCACCGCATCCCGGCCCTGAAGGCCTCGATCTCGGCCATCTCGCTTCCTGCTACGGATATGCCCGCAGTCATCGGTTGAAGGTTCCGACCAGGCTCGCTTTTGCCAGGGCCATCGCATTCAAATGGAAACTGACGATCGCCGCTGAGGTCTCGGAAGTTACGGGCAGTTCCGGCACGCCCAGGGCGTAGACCGAGAAGACGTAGCGGTGGGGCTCGCCACCTGGCGGAGGACACGGTCCGCCGTAGCCGGGGCGGCCGAAGTCGGTTCGGATCTGCAGGGCGCCCATCGGCAAGCCGGCGCCGGCGGCATCACCGGCGCCTTGTGGGACTGCCTTAGCGTCCTGCGGAATATTGACGACGAGCCAGTGCCAGAATCCGCAGTCGGTCGGCGCGTCGGGATCGAAACAGGTGATCGCGAAGCTCTTGGTCCCGTCCGGCACGTCGCCCCAGCTCAATTGTGGGGAGAGATTGCGCCCCTTGCAGCCGAACCCGAAATCCTCTGACAGCACGTGAACGCCCGCGAGGTGATCGCCCTCGCGAAAATCTTCGCTCCTCAGCCATAAAGACACGATGTTTCCTCCAGAGATCGACTTTGGTCAGCCCGAAATACGCGCGTCCGCCCCACGTGACACGGCGCGAGGCGGAGAGGGCGGCTGCCTTATTCGCGTAAGCCCTTGCGGCGAAGGCGCGGCAGCAGCTCGGCTTCGTACTGCTGAATGCCGGATTCGTAATTCACCCATGAGAGGGTCAAACCGTCGAGACCGGCGTCGGCCAGCAGCGCAATTTTCTCGACGATCTGGTCCGGGGTTCCGACCAACGGAACCGCCCCGTAACCCGCGATGATGGCTTCCTGAAAGGCCTTGTCCGAAAAATCCGCGCTCTGCGAATTCGGGGCGATGTTGCGGATGAGGTTCCCTGCGCCTTCCCGATCGCCTTTTTCCGTCACGTAGTAATGGTGGTAATCGAGAGCCTCTTTTTCCGTAGGCCGACACACGACGTAGGCTGCGGACATGACCTTTATCCTGCGCCCATAT
The DNA here is from genome assembly GCA_903897565.1 of uncultured Rhodospirillales bacterium. Taxonomy (GTDB): domain Bacteria; phylum Pseudomonadota; class Alphaproteobacteria; order ATCC43930; family CGMCC-115725; genus CAIXXC01. The sequence goes on from CAIUCF010000006.1 coordinate 4,593, forward strand.
TTCTCAAGCGCGTTCGCCTTCAGGCCCGCCACCGTTTTTTGGGTTTTCGAAATGTCGGGGAGGAAGATGAACTGCAGATCCGCGTTCCGGGCGGCGAAATCCGTTCCCGCCGGGCTCTGTCCTGCACTCATAATGCCGGGACCCGGCCGCTGGAGCGGTTTCGGTTCACTGTGGATACCGGGCAGCGAGAAGAATTGCCCCGAGAAATCGAAGGTATCCTCGTCCCAGATGCGCTTGAGAATGGCGGCCCACTCATTCGAAAAGGCATAGCGCTCGTCGTGCGGGCGCTGGGGCAGCCCGAACATCTGGAGTTCGGCTTCGTTCCATCCGGCCACCAAGTTCAGACCGAAGCGACCGCCCGATATATGGTCGATCGTGGCGATCTCCTTGGCCGCCCTCACGGGGTGAACCGTCGGCACATGAACCGTTGCGAAGACCTGGAGCCGCGTCGTGACAGCCGCCACGCCTGCCGCCCAGGTGAAGGTTTCAAAGCAGCGATCGTTGAAATTGGTCGCGCCCTGAAAGCCCTTCCAGCGGGCCACGGGGATCATGGCGTCTAGTCCCGCTTGATCCGCCAATCGAGCGATCCGGCGCGATTCCGGCCAATTGACCGCAATTGTCCCCTCCGCGGCCGTGATGCTGCAGCCGCCGCTGACATTGGCGCCGAAGACGGCCAGCTTGAAGCGGCTGCCGCCATTCAGGAGGACTGCGGCGTCGCGGGCCTCGTGATGATGTTTTTCCGACATTTCATTGTTCCTTCGGATCACCATGTGGACCAGCCGGCGTCGATCGACAC
>CAIUCF010000007.1 GCA_903897565.1 uncultured Rhodospirillales bacterium
CGAGATGAAGCCCATGGCGCTGATGAAGTAGCGCGTCACCAGGGTCTCGCCGGTGTCGGTCTTCAAGGTCCAGGTATTGGCCTTCTCGTCATAGACGGCCGACAGCACCCTGGTTTCCAGCTGGATGTCGCGGCGCAGGTCGAAGCGGTCGGCGACATGGTTGAGATAGCGGTTCATCTCGGGCTGGCTGGGGTAACGCTCGGTCCAGGTCCATTCCTCGAGCAGCTCCTTGGAGAAGGAATAGCAATAATACCAGCTCTCGCAATCGGTGCGCGCACCGGGATAGCGGTTCCAGTGCCAGGTGCCGCCGACGCCGTTGGCCGCTTCGAGCACGCGGACCGACAGGCCCATCTCCCGGACTTTGCGCAGCATCGCCATGCCCGAGAAACCGGCGCCGACGATGATCGCCTCGTAATCGAGCTTGGTCGGGCTCTGTGCCCCTTGAGTATTTGCCATTCCGGACGTCCTTCCCTGTATTCTTTTTGCTCTTCGGCCCCGGATATTATGATCGGGGACCATTTCTTCTATGCTAGCGCAGATTCGCCGGTTCTGGGGAGTCTCCCGTAGTCTCGATCCATGCACCCGTTAGCAGGATGCGCACATCGCCGGTGCGAGACTCAGGCCGACAGCGCCGCCTCCCAGGCCGCGACGGTCGCGGCCGTCTGCTCGATCTGCGGATAATGGCCGGCGCCGGCGATCGTCGCGAGCTTGCCATTTGGCAGCGCCTTGACCGTCTCTGCCAGATAGGTCTCGGTCACGAAGGGATCGCTCGAGCCGACAAACAGGGTCACCGGCATCGTGCAGACCGCGAGTTCGGCCATGAAGCTCGGGCTGGTCCAATTGGCAAGATAGTCGTTCCACACCGACTGGGTCATCGAGGCGCGATTGCGTTTGACGAGGTTGGCGAGCGAGACCGGATCGATATCCGGCGACAGCGCGCCCTTGATCGCGCCCGCGGGATCGGCCCAGGCCGCCTTGAACACGGCATAGGTCGCGGCGTCGAGCGGCGTGCCGCCGGGGGAGACCGGGGTCAGGGCGGCGACCGAGGCGATCCGTTTGGGCGCCAGGGTCGCGACGCGCATCGCCGCGGCGCCGCCCATCGAATGGCCGAGCACGGAGAAACGGTCCCAACCCAGCGACTCGGCTGCTGCCAGCGCCGCCCAGGCCATGCCGTCGATACCCTGAGCGGAGGGCTCGTCCTTGTTCACGCCGTAACCGGGGAAGTCGAGATAGGCATAGGTGAAGCGCGCCATGTCGGTGAGTGCGCGGGCGGCGAGCCAGACGCCGCTGTCGAGCGCCCAGCCATGGAGGACGAGAACCCGCTCCGCGCCCGCACCTTCGACCGCTGCCAATACCGTCATGGGATATCTCCTTTCACTTGCGTCTTCTCAATCCGAGCTTCGCGGAATCGAGCACGAATTCGCTGCCGCGTCGCGTAGTATGACGCACTATACTTTCCCATTAAAGGGGTCCGAGTATCGCCGCACAGGGGCACGGCTTCGGCTCAGGATACCAATTCCGGGGCAAAAGCCGGGCGCCGTTCCGAGCGCAGTTTCAACCAAATCATCGACAGCCGCTGGGCCGCGACCGCGGCCTGGTCCGGCGGGACCGTGAGCGGAATGCGCAGGAAACGCTCGAACGCGCCGTCGATGCCGAAGCGGGGACCGGGCGTCAGCAGGATGTTCTGCTGCTGTGCCTCCGAGGCCAGGCGGGACGACAGAGCCAGCCCCAGATCGATCCACAAACTGACACCGCCCGCCGCCGCCGCGGGGCGCCACTCGGGGAGGTAGACTGCGAACTGCTCGACCAGCGCATCACGGCTGCGACGGAGGGCCTCGCGGCGTTTCTCGGCGATGGCATCGAGTTTCGGCAGCAGATAGGCAACCATCAGCTGATCCATGATCGGGCTCGACATATCCATGGCGGCACGGCTCGCGGCGAGCCGGCGGATCATCGGCGCGGCCGCGCGGATCCAGCCGATACGGAAGCCACCCCACAATATCTTGCTGGCCGAGCCGACGGTGATGATCCGGGAGTCCTCGTCGCGGTCGTGAAATGCCAGCGGTCGCGGCCTCGGGCCGTCGATCGTGAGATCGGTCAGGGTCTCGTCTATGACGAAGGGCGTCCCGGTGCGCCGGGCGATATCGACGATCGCCGCGCGCTCCTCCTCGCTCATCACCATCCCTGTCGGGTTCTGGAAATCCGGGATCAGATAGGCGAGCTGCGGCGCGGCGTCGCGCGCCGCGCGCGCCAGCATCTCGATGTCCCAGCGACCGTCGACAAAAGCGACCGGCACCGGCCGGGCGCCGCGCAGGCGAATCGCATCGAGCGCATTGGGATACGTCGGATGCTCGACGAGAACGCGCGAGCCCGGCTGCGTCAGGGTCGCGAGGACGACGCTGAGGGCGTGCTGTGCGCCGGAAGTGATCAGAATCTGATCCTCGGTCGTCGGCAGGCCGCGGGCGTTGAGGCGGGCGGCAACGGCCTGGCGCAGGATCGCCGTGCCCAGCAGTTGATAACCGGAGCTCTGCAGGAATTGCGGCAGCTGAGCGGTCGCGTAGGCGATCGCGTCATTCATGTAGCCCCGCGGTGCAGCGAGCGCGGCCCGGGCGAGATCGAGTTCGCTCGCCCCTGCCGTCGTGCTCGGTGTCCAAGGCGCCGGCGCTACCGTCGTGGTATCGTTGGGCAAGGTCACCCAACTGCCCGAACCCTGCCGGCTCATCAGAAAACCTTGCTCGCGCAGCCGATTATACGCGGCGGCGACGGTGGTGCGGCTGATGTCGAGCGCCTCGGCGAGTTCGCGCTCGCCCGGCAGGCGAATCTGGATCGGCAGGCGGCCGTCGAGGATCAGCAATCGCGTGTGCTCGGTGAGCGCGGTCGTCAGATTATTCTCGCCCCGGCTCCGCCAGCCCCCGAGCAGGCGGGCCAGTGCCGATCCGTTGAGGCGGCGATTGACCTCCATTTGATCCAGTTCTCTCAAAGTGGCTATTTCATACATAGCCAAAATTCGGCATTGTGACAAGAAATCAGAATGGAGGAACCCCATGGCACTTGATGAACATGTAAGTGGACTGCTCGGCGCGCTGAAGGGTGCTGGGCTGAAGTCTTTCGAGGAGATGAGCGTCGAGGAGTTCCGCGGCGCCGTCGAGACCTTCGTCGGCCTGCAGAAGCCGCCTGAAGAGGTCGCCTCGGTCCATGACGTCTCGATCTCGGGCCCGGATGGCGCCCGCGCTGCCCGCGTCTTCGTGCCCAAGGGCAAGGGGCCTTTCCCCGTCATGGTCTATTTCCATGGCGGCGGCTGGGTCGGCGGCAGCATCGCCGTGGCCGATGAGCCGTGCCGGGCGCTCGCCAACAAAGCCGGTGTGATCGTCGTTGCCGCCAGCTATCGCCTCTCGCCCGAGAACAAGTTCCCGGCCGCGATCGATGACGCGTACAACGCCGTGGTCTGGACTGCGGCCAAGATCGCCGAATTCGGCGGCGACCCGGCCCGGATCGGCGTGCTCGGCGACAGTGCAGGCGGCAATCTCGCCGCCGTCGTCGCCATGATGGCGCGCGACAAGGGCGGGCCGAAGCTCAAGGCCCAGGTCCTGACCTATCCGGTCATCGATCCCAGCCCGATCTATCCCTCGGTCAAGGAGAATGCCGAGGGCTACGTCCTCCACGCTGCGGCCATTCCGTGGTTCTGGGAGCAGTATCTGGCCAAGCCGTCCGATGTCGAAAATCCCTACGCCTCGCCGATCAGGGCCAAGGATCTGTCGGGCCTGCCGCCGGCTCTGGTCATCACCGTCGAGTTCGACCCGGCGCGCGACGAGGGCGAGGCTTATGGCGCCAAGCTGAAGGCGGCCGGCGTCGACACCAAGGTCAAGCGCTTCGACGGCCTGATCCACGCGACCTACTGGGCCTCGGGCGCGATCCCGCGCGCCGTCGAGCTCTATGACGAGATCGCGGCTTTCCTCAAGGCGAAGCTTTGAGCAGAAGCTGATTAACTCGTGACCTACCTAAATCTCGTCCCTAAATCTCGTCATTGCGAGAAGCGGAGCGCCGAAGCAATCCAGGGCGAGCGATGGCTCTCTGGATTGCTTCGCTTCGCTCGCAATGACGGCGTTAGTGTGTGTCACGATCAAGAGATCCCCGCTTAGCGTCCCTCCAATATAAGGAAACACTCTCATGGCCTTCTACGCCGTCATCTGGAAATACGTGAAGAACCCCGACCTGATCGCCAGCGTCCGCACGCCTCATGTCGATTACCTCAAGGGGCTGTTCGCGAAGAAGCAACTGCACGAGGCCGGCGCCTGGCTCGACGGTTCCGGCGCATTGCTGGTGTTCGAGGTCGAGGACCGTGCCGCCCTCGAGCCCTTGCTCGCCAATGACCCGTTCACGCCGGCCGGTGTCATCACCGAGACGACGATCTTCGACTGGAATCCGGTGTTCGGCGCCTTCAAGAAATAGCACCGCGCAGGACTCGTCCCGCGACGAGTCCTGCATCGCCGAGCGGGGGCGATATCGGCTATACTTCGGCATGACCGATTCCGCCCTCGCTTCGCCGATCCGTCCGCCCCGGCTGCCGCCGCCGCTGCAGTTCCTGCGGGCGTTGCAGGATAATTTCATCTCGGTCTGGCCGGACTCGGCCTATCGCGACCCGATTACCGCGATCAAGATCGGCACGCGCCGGATGTTCGCGGCCAATTCGCCTGAATTCGCCAAGCACGTCCTGCTCGACAACGCCGGCAATTATCACAAGACCCCGGTGGCCCGCCGGCTGCTGGCGCCAGCCCTCGGCCAAGGCCTGCTGACCGCGGAGGACGAGGTCTGGAAACGTCACCGCCAGCTCGTGGCGCCGATGTTCGCGCCGCGCCGGATATCCCTGCTCGGCGACGCCATGGTCGAGGAGACGAATCTCTACCTGGAACGCTGGCAGCGCCTTGAAGGGAGTGTGTTCGATCTGACTGAGGCCATGGTGGCGATCACCCTCGGCATCATCACGCGCACGATGTTCAGCGCCGAAAGCCAGGACGAGACCGCGAGCATCGCCGCGGACATGGACCAGTACCAGCGCATCCTGCGGCCGAGCCTGCTCGATTTCATCGGGGCGCCGAATTGGGTGCCGCGGCCGGGCACACGGGCGGCGCAGCGGATCGGCGATGACCTCACCGCGACCATCGCCCGCATGATCGCCCGGCGCCGCGGGCTCGGCGAAGCCCGCGACGATCTGCTCGGCCTGCTGCTGGAAGCGGTCGATCGCGGAGATCTCAGCGCGCGCGAAATCCGCGACGAGATCGCGACAGTGTTCACCGCCGGCCACGAGACCACGGCCGTCACCCTGAGCTGGATCTTCTACCTGCTCGACCAACGGCCGGAAATCGAGACCAGGCTGATGGCTGAGATCGATGCGGTGCTTGGCGGGCGCGCCGCCACCGCAGCCGATATCGAGC
>CAIUCF010000008.1 GCA_903897565.1 uncultured Rhodospirillales bacterium
TCGGCCTCGGGATAGAGCAGCAGGAACGGAACGAAGACGCCATGATCGAACCCGCGCCCAGGCTCGTCACCCGCCGCGATCCCCGCCTCGGCCAACAGCCCGCGGACCCGCTCGGCGAGTTCCGGCGCGCCAGGTGCCGGGTATTTGAGCTGATAGGTATGGGGCGGGAAATTATAATAGTCGAACAGCAGGGGTGGCGCGGTCCCGGTATTGACCGTCACGATCGCTTCCTCCCAATGCGCCGAGACCACGAGCACGGCCTTGGGCTTCTGCCCGAGCCCTGCTGCCGCGCCGCGCAGATATGCGGCCAGCGGATCCCAGGGATTGGGCGGCGGTCCCGGCCAGTCCATGAAGAAGCACGGTCCGCCGCCATGCGAGATATAAAGGGTCGGCACGGTCATCGCTGCGGTTCCTTATGAGGCGACAGCGCCGGTTTCGAGAAACGGCTTCACCATCGCGAAGACTTGTTCTTCCTGGTCATGATGGACCCAATGCCCGGCCTGCTCGATGACCCGGGTAGTCGCCGTCTTGAAATGCATTCCGGCGCCCGACGCGTCGGGCGGCTTGACCCAGCTGTCGGCGCCATAGATCAGCATCGTCGGACAGGTGATGCGGGTCCACAACTCGCCGACCTCGGTGGGCGTGAAGGGGTTGGGCGCGATCGAACGGACATAGTTGTCGAACTTCCACGAGTACGTCCCATCCTCGTTCTGGTTGACGCCGTGCACCGTCAGGTGGCGGGCGCGTTCCTCGGAAAGGTGGGGGTTCTCCTCCTGCATGCGCTGGAACGCGGCTTCGATCGACGGGTAGCGGCGCGGCAGGCGGCCGGAATTGTTGCGTAAGGAATCGATCCAGCCGGTCATGCGGTCGGCAATCGGCTTGATCGAGAAATGCAACTGCACGGTGCCTTCGATGACGACGAGGCGTGAAACCGTTTCCGGGAACAAGCCGGTATAGAGCAGGCTCACCGCGCCGCCGAGCGAATGGCTGATGATCGATACCGGCTCGGCGGTCTTCTGCCGCAGCAACTGCTGCAGGTCATAAATATGGTCGGCGATCGCGTAGGCGCCGCCGATGCTCCAGTCGGAATCGCCGTGGCCGCGCAGATCGGGCGCGATCACGTGGTAGTCCTTGCGGAAACGCTCGGCGATCCAGTCCCAGTTGCGGCAATGGTCGCGCCCGCCATGCACCAGCACCAGGGGCGGTGCCCCCTCGTTGCCCCAATCGACGTAATGCTGCCGCAGTCGGCTGGAATAGAAGAAATGCGAGGTGGGGCCGGAGGAAAGCGCCATCGTCGAAGGATCCTTGTCGTCACACGCGATCATGCGTCGCACCCACTATGGCGCTGCAACATAGCGCCGTGAAGTGACGACGCGCGATGGGCGGTATGTCGCAAGCCTACAAGAGCCCCGCCACCGCACCGCTGAGGCAGGTCGTGATCGTGCCCGAGACGAGGGAGCGCAGGCCGAGCGCCACCACCTCGTGACGACGCTCCGGCATCATCGCGCCGAGCCCGCCGATCAGGATGCCGACGCTGCCGAAATTGGCGAAGCCGCACATGGCATAGACCATGATGAGCCGGGCATGCGGATCGAGCGCGCCGGCCGGTAGGCCGCCAAGGTTCAGATAGGCCACGAATTCGTTGAGCACGACCTTAGTCGCCATCAGATTTGCCGCCGTCTCCGACTGCCCCCAGGGCACGCCGATCAGCCAGACAACGGGGCGGAACAGGATCGCGAAACCCCGCTGCAGCGAGATCGGCGCGCCGCCGAGATGCGGGAGATCGGCGAGGCCGATATTGACCAGGGTGACGAGCGACACCAGCACGAGGAGCAGCGCCGCGATGCTGACCAGCAGGCCGATGCCGTCGCTGGTGCCCTTGGTGATCGCATCCATGGCGGTCAGCGGTGGATCGGGCAGCACCAGCCGAGCGTCATCTTCGACCGGCGTCGCATAGGGCACCATCAGCGCCGCCACCGCCAGCCCGGCCGGCGTGCTGATGACCGCGGCGATCAGGATATTGCCGAGCGAATCGGGGATCACCGGCCCGAGGATCTGTGCATAGATCACCATGACCGTGCCGGCGATCCCGGCCATGCCGACGGTCATCAGAGCGAAGATCTCACCCCGGCTCATCCGCGCCAGATACGGCCGGACCAGCAGCGGCGCCTCGGTCATGCCGACGAAGATATGCACCGCGGCGCCGAGCCCGAGGGCGCCGCCGACCCCGAGCAGCCGGCGTAACACCCAGGCGAAGGCCTCGACCACTCGCTGCAGGATGCCCCAATAGAACAGCAGCGACGCCAGCGCGGAAATCACCAACACCAGCGGCAGCGCCTTGAACGCGAGGATGAAACTCGCCTCGGGATGCGTGACGACGAAGGGCGTTGCACCGCCGCCGAGATAGCCGAACACGAAACTCGTCCCGGTATCGGTCGCCCGCTGCAAGGCATCGACACCGTCGTTGAGCAGGAAGAAGACATTGCGACTCGGTGGAAACTTGATCAGCAGCAGTGCCAGCGCCCATTGCAGGGCGATGCCGCCGATGACGGGGCGCAACGGGATACGGCGACGATCCTCACTCAAGCACCAGGCGAGAAACAGCAGCGCGACAATCCCCAGAACCCCTTGAGCCATTCACATCCCTTCAGCGCGACGCCACCCCCGCGATGAAGGGTAATCCAGAACATGTCGTGAGATCGAAGAAGAAATGCGACCTCGACAGTCGATATGTGGAAGAACTGACATCCACGAAATAAGCCCTCCCCATTGATAGGGGAGGGCTTGGAATTCGCTATCGTAGAGATATCGGATCGACGCGCGTCTGTGTTACTTCCCTGCCCCGTCCAGCAGCATGTTCAGCTTCAGGACGTTGACCCGCGGCTCACCCAACACGCCGACGGCGCGTTGGGTCGTGGCCGCTGCGACGAGCGCCGCTACCTTGTCCTCGGACACCCCACGCGCCTTGGCGACGCGCGGGATCTGGTAGGCGGCGCCGGCCGGGGAGATCTCCGGATCGAGGCCGCTTGCCGAGGTCGTCACCAGATCAACCGGGATCGGCGCGGTCGAACCCACCCTCAGTTTCGCCGCATCACCCTGAACCCGGGTGATCAGCGCCTTGGAGGTTGGCCCGAGGTTCGACCCTGAGGAATTGCTGGCGTCATAGGGGGTGGCAATCGAGTTGCCCTTGGCATCGGTGCCGGTGATCGCCGAGGGACGGCCGTGGAAATACTTGTCGGCCGTGAAATTCTGGCCGATCAGCTCGGAGCCGATGATCTTGCCGTCGGCGACGATCAGGCTGCCGCCGGCTTGGTGGGGAAACAGAGCCTGGGCGAGACCGGTGACGATGCCGGGATAGATCAGGCCGGTGATGATCGTGAATGCCACCAGCAGCACGATCGTGGGGCGAAGTTCTTTGAGCATAACGGGTTACCTCTAGGCGAGACCA
>CAIUCF010000009.1 GCA_903897565.1 uncultured Rhodospirillales bacterium
CTGCGACCTGACCGGTTCGAACCATTTCGAGGTGCTGATCCGCCACTGCCGGGAAAACCCCTGGCAGATGATGGACGCCATCGTGCAGGCGATGCCGCGGACGCCGCTGCGCATCGGCATGCGCTCCAACGCCGCCGTCACCTTCCGGACGACGCCGGACGCGCTGATGGATGCCTGGATGCGGCAGCTGTTGAAGCACGGCGCGCGCAGCGTCTGGATATACGACGTGCTGTTCAACATCGACAAGATGCACCGGCTGGCGAAGGTCGCGAAAGAATTCAACGCCGAAGTTGCCGGCTCGATCATGTTTACGCTGTCGCCGATTCACACCGACGCCTATTACGCCGACAAGGCCAAGCGGCTGGCGGAATGCCCGGATATCGACACCATCCTGCTGTACGATACCGCCGGCGTCCTGGAGAAGGAGCGCCTCACGACCCTGCTGCCGGCGATCGTCGCCAATTCGCTGGGCAAGCCGATTGAGTTCCACGCCAACAACATCCTCGGCCAGTCGGGCAAGGCCTATCTCGACGCCATCCCGCTCGGCGCGACCATCCTGCACACCTCGAGCCGCCCGATGGCCAACGGCCCGGCCGTGCCGTCGACCGAATCCGTGGTCGCCAATTGCGAGCTGCTCGGCCATACCCATAATCTCGACAAGAGCCTGTTCGCGCCGGTCGCCGAGCATTTCGAGAAGGTCGGCAAGGCCGCCGGCTTCCTCGTCAACCAGCACAATGAATACAATGTGCTGTCGATCCAGCATCAGATCCCGGGCGGCATGGTCGGCACGCTCAAGGCGCAGCTGGCCCAGCACAAGATGATGGATCGCCTCGACGAGGTCCTGAACGAGGTCGCCGTCGTGCGTCGCGAGCTCGGCTATCCCGGCATGGCGACGCCGTTCAGCCAACTGGTCGGCATCCAGGCCGTGCTCAACATCGTCAAGGGCGAGCGCTACGCGATCGTCCCCGATGAGGTCGTCGAATACGCCGCCGGCTATTACGGCCCCACTGCGGCGCCGATCGATCCCAATATCCTCGACCGGATCATGAACTCCTCGCGCGCCAAGGAGGTCCTGGCCTCGCCGCCGGAGCAGCCGACGATCGAGGAACTGCGCAAGCGCCATGGCACCGGCGACGATGATGACGAGCTCATCCTCCGCGCCCTGATGCCGGCGGCCGATCTCGAGAAGATGCGCGCCGCAGGTCCGCTGCAGCGCAATTTCCCGCTGCTGTCCTCGCCGGAACTGGGCCAGGTCGCGCATCTGATGAAGGTCGTGAAGACGCCGTTGGTGCAGTTCAGCTCCGAGGCCATGTCGATCACGCTGCGGCGATGACGACGCGCCGCGCGGTCATCGTCGACGTCGTCCGCTCGCCCTTCGGCAAGGGTAAGGCGGGCGGCGCGCTCGACGGGCTTCACCCGGTCGATCTCTACGCCCAGATCCTGAGCGGGTTGGTGGCGCGGACCGGGATCGACCCGGCCCTGGTCGAGGACGTGATCACCGGCTGCGTTATCCAGGTCGGCGAACAGGCCGGCAATATCGGGCGGCAGGCGGTGCTCGCCGCCGGTCTGCCCGAGTCGATCCCGGCTGTCACGCTCGATCGCAAGTGTGGTTCGGCGCAGCAGGCCTTCGACTTCGCGGCGCAGGGCGTGATCGCCGGCGCCTATGACGTCGTCATCGCCGGTGGCGTCGAGATGATGAGCCTGATCCCAATGAAGGCGAACCGGCTCGGCAAGGATGCCGACGGGCTGAAATTCAAGGAACGCTATCCCAGGGGCCTCGTCGGTCAGGGCATTTCGGCTGAGCTGATTGCCGCGAAATGGGGCATCTCGCGCGCGGATCAGGACGCGTTCTCGCTGCGCTCCCACCTGCTCGCCGCTGCGGCGGAAGATGCCGGGATCACCCAGCGCTCGATCCTTCCCGTCAGCGTGCCGACCGCGGACGGGCCGAAAATCGTCTCGCGTGACGAGGGTCTGCGCCGTGAGACCACCTTGGAACGCCTCGGCCAGCTCAAGGCGGCCTACGAAAACCCGGCGATGGCCGAGCGCTTCCCGCAGATTCATTGGAGTGTGACGGCAGGCAATGCCAGCCAGATCAGCGACGGCTCCGCCGCCGCCCTGATCATGGAAGAAGGCCTTGCGATAAGGCTCGGCTTCAAGCCGCGCGCCGCGATCACCCATTTCGCGGTGTCGGGCGACGATCCGATCTACATGCTCACCGCGATCATCCCCGCGACGCAGCGCCTGCTGCAACGCGCCGGCCTCAAGATCGAGCAGATCGACGCCTTTGAGGTCAACGAGGCCTTCGCCCCGGTGCCGCTGGCGTGGATCAAGGAATTCGGCGTCGATCCCGACAAGGTCAATCGCCATGGCGGCGCGATCGCGCTCGGTCATCCGGTCGGCGCCTCGGGCGGTCGCTTGCTGTCGGCGCTGCTCGCCGTACTGGAGACCGACGGCACCCGCTATGGTCTGCAGACGATGTGCGAGTCGGGTGGCATGGCGAATGCGACGCTGATCGAGCGGCTTTAGGAACGCGGAGGTCGACAGCAGGTGCGGAGTCAGGCTCAACACAGCGTGCCCGTGATCGAGGTGCCCGAGATCGAGGACAAGACCAGCTCTTGTGATCGCGTCGTCGATCAGGTCACGCGCGGGATTCTGTCCGGCCGCTACGTTGCCGGACAGAAGCTGATCGAGGCCGATCTCACCAGCGAGCTCAATGTCAGTCGCGGCCCCGTGCGCGAGGCGCTGAAGCGCCTCGCTGCGGAGGGTATCGTGGCGCTGACGCCGCATCGCGGCGCTTATATCCGCGCCCTCAGCCGGATCGAGATTGCCGAACTGCTGGTCGTCACCGAGCTGCTGGCCGGCCTCATGGCCCGCCTCGCCGCCGAGCGTATCGCCTCGGCGGCAGACCCGGCCAGTATCGGCGCCGCCTATGAGCGGCTCGATCTCTACAAGGAAGGCCGCGAGAGTGTGCTGGATCTGCTCGACCAGCGCCGCCATTTCTACGAGACCCTGATCGAGATCGGCGGCAATGCCCAGCTCCGGGCGATCATGCCGACCATGCGCCTGCACCTGCTGCGCCAGCAGGTTCAATCCTTCCAGACCCGCGCGGATCGGCAGCGTCGGCTCGACGAATACGCCGCGGTGACCCGTGCCGTGCTCAAGGGCGACGCCAAGACCGCCGAGCGCAAGATCCGCGACCATATCCGGCGCATGCGCGGCGTGATCGCCGAGATGCCGGATGGGGCATTCCCCTCGCCGAAGTAATTTCGGCCGCGCGATGCCGTTGCGGTATCGACCCCATCCAGCGGAAGAATTGGACAGCCGCGTCGACTCCGTAGCACGAGAGGGATAACGGCCCCGGGATTGCTTGACTGGGTCCAGGGTTTTTCTGCCAACGGGGATTCATGAAACAGATCCGGAGACTGCTGGTCGCCAATCGCGGCGAGATCGCCATTCGCGTGTTCCGTGCGGCGTCGGAGCTGGGGATCACGACGCTGGCGGTCTATGCCGAGGAAGACAAGCTCTCGCTGCACCGTTTCAAGGCGGATGAGGCCTATCAGGTCGGCCTGAACCCGGACGGCAGCCATCGCGGGCCGATCGAGGCCTATCTCTCGATCCCCGAGATCATCCGCGTCGCCGTCGACGCCAAGGCCGACGCGATCCATCCCGGCTATGGCTTCCTCTCGGAAAGCCCGGAGCTCGCCGAGGCCTGTGCCGAAAGCGGCATCATCTTCATCGGCCCGAGCGCCGAGACCATGCGCACGCTCGGCAACAAAGTGGCGGCGCGCAATCTCGCCGTCTCTGTCGGTGTCCCGGTGATGCCGGCGACGCCGCCGCTGCCGGACGACCCCGCCGAGATCAAGCGCATGGCGGCCGAGGTCGGCTATCCGGTGATGCTGAAGGCGTCGTGGGGCGGCGGTGGCCGCGGCATGCGACCGATCGAGAGCGAGGACGCGCTGCTCGACGCCGTGATCAGCGCCAGGCGCGAGGCGATGGCCGCCTTCGGCAAGGACGAGATCTATCTCGAGAAGCTGGTGCGCCGCGCCCGCCATGTCGAGGTCCAGCTGCTCGGTGATACCCATGGCAATCTCGTCCATCTGTTCGAGCGCGACTGCTCGGTACAGCGCCGCAACCAGAAAGTCATCGAGCGCGCGCCAGCCGCCTATCTCGACGCCGCGACCCGCGACGGCTTGTGCCAATCGGCACTCAAGATCGGCCGCGGCACCGATTACTGCGGCGCCGGCACGGTCGAGTTCCTGATGGATGCCGAGACCGGCAAGTTCTACTTCATCGAGGTCAACCCGCGCATCCAGGTCGAGCATACCGTGACCGAGGTCGTGACCGGTCTCGATATCGTCAAGGCGCAGATCAAGATCGCCGAGGGCGGCCATCTCGGCATCGCCGCCGAGACCGGAATCCCGCCGCAGGCCGAGATCCGTCTCAACGGCCACGCCCTGCAGTGCCGGATTACCACCGAGAACCCCGAGAACAACTTCATCCCCGATTACGGCCGCATCACCGCCTATCGCGGCGCCATGGGCTTCGGCATCCGCATCGACGGCGGCACCGCCTATTCCGGCGCCGTGGTGACGCGGTTCTATGATTCGATGCTCGAGAAGCTGACCGCCTGGGCTGCGACGCCGGACGAGGCGATCGCACGGATGGCCCGCGCGCTGAAGGAGTATCGCATCAGGGGCGTCGCCACCAATCTGACCTTCCTCGAGAATATCCTCGCCCACCCGAAATTCCGCGACAACAGCTACACCACCAAGTTCATCGACGAGTCGCCGGAGCTGTTCCACTTGTCGCGGCGACGGGATCGCGCCACCAAGCTCTTAACCTGGATCGCCGACGTCACCGTCAACGGCCATCCCGAGGTCAAGGGCCGGCCGCAGCCCGCCACCGATGCCCGACTGCCGATCCCGCCGCGTTTCGAGACCGCCCCGGCGCCGGGGACCAGGCAGCGCCTCGAACAACTGGGTGCTGCCGGCTTTGCCGCCTGGATGAAGACCGAGAGCCGGGTGCTGGTCACCGACACGACGATGCGCGATGCCCATCAATCGCTGCTGGCGACGCGCTTCCGCAGCGCCGACATCACCGCGATCGCCGATTCCTATGCCCGAGGCCTGCCGCAGCTGCTGTCGCTGGAATGCTGGGGCGGCGCGACCTTCGACGTCGCCATGCGCTTCCTCAACGAGGATCCGTGGGAACGGCTCGCATCCTTGCGCGAAAAGGTGCCGAACATCCTGACCCAGATGCTGCTGCGCGGCGCCAACGGTGTCGGCTACACCAATTATCCCGACAATGTCGTCCAGTTCTTCATCAAACAGGCGGCCTCGGCCGGCGTCGACATCTTCCGCATCTTCGACTGCCTGAACTGGGTCGAGAACATGCGCGTCGCGATCGACGCGGTCGGCGCCGAGGGCAAGCTGGTCGAGGGCGCGCTGTGCTACACGGCGGATCTGCGCGATCCCGCCCGTTCCAAATACGACCTCAACTACTATATCGGCCTCGCCAAGCAGCTGGAGAAGGCGGGCTGCCACATCCTCGGTATCAAGGACATGGCGGGCGTGCTGAAGCCGGCTGCGGCCACGCAGCTGATCACGGCGCTGAAGCAGGAGGTCGGGATGCCGATCCACCTCCATACCCATGACACGTCCGGCCTGTCGGGCGCGACGGTGCTGGCGGCGGTAGCGGCCGGGGTCGATGCCGTCGATGCTGCGATCGACGCGATGTCGGGCGGCACCTCGCAGCCCTGTCTCGGTTCGATCGTCGAGGCGCTGCAATATTCCGAGCGGGACACCGGTCTCGATACCGAGGTCATCCGCCGCATCTCGTTCTACTGGGAAGCGGTGCGGGCTCAGTACGTCGCCTTCGAGAGCGACTTCAAGGCGCCGGCCTCCGAGGTCTATCTCCACGAGATGCCCGGCGGCCAGTTCACCAATCTCAAGGAGCAGGCGCGCGCGCTCGGACTGGAGGCACGCTGGCACGACGTCGCCAAGGCCTATCGCGCTGCCAATGACCTGTTCGGCGATATCGTCAAGGTGACGCCCTCGTCCAAGGTGGTCGGCGACATGGCGCTGATGATGGTCAGCCAGAACCTCACCCCCGCCGATGTGCTCGACCCGGCCAAGGACATCGCCTTCCCCGGCTCGGTCGTCGACATGCTCAAGGGCGGGCTCGGCCAACCCACCGGCGGCTGGCCCAAGGACATCCAGGCCAAGGTGCTGAAGGGCGAGCAGCCCAGCACCGAGCGGCCGGGCGCGCTGCTGCCACCGCTCGATCTGGTCGCCGCGCGGGCGGCGGCGGTCAAGGCAGTCGGCCATAACTTGGGCGACCTCGATCTCGCCTCCTATCTGATGTACCCGAAGGTCTTCAAGGACTTCACCGCCACCATCAGCAAATACGGCCCCGTGGGC
>CAIUCF010000010.1 GCA_903897565.1 uncultured Rhodospirillales bacterium
ACGTCGCCGGTCAGGCGCCGCATTTCGCCGGCCATCTTGGTATTCTTCGCCGCCGTGCGAGGAACCGCATCGACGAACACATAAAGGCGAGGCCGTTTCCAGCGTTCGGTGGTGGCAATGCAATGGGCATCGAGCATCGCGAGCGCTTCGCCATCGTCCATTGGGGATTTCAGCGCAACGAAGGCGGCAGCAACCTCTCCGAACCGGGCATGGGCGACGCCGACGCAGGCAGCGTCGCGCACCGCCGGATGGGCGAGCAGGACGTCGTCGACCTCGAGCAGCGAGAGCTTTTCAGCGCCGCTCATGATCATGTCGTCGGTGCGGCCGCGGATGTAATACCAGCCATCCGCATCGCGGTAGCCGACGTCGCGGGTGTGGAGAAAGCCCTCGTCGTCAACGGCGGCGGCCGTGCGCTCGGGGTCGTTGAAGTAGCCCGGCGTGACGACATCGCCGCGCAGGCAGATCTCACCCTCGACGTCGCCGCCCTCGAGGATCGTGCCGCTGAAGGGGTCCTTGAGGACGAGTTCGCAGAACTCCTCGTTCGGCCGTCCGGACGAGCCGCGCGGGACCTCGCGCTCGTCGCCGTAGTAGAGGCTAGAGGCCAGCGCGCTGAGCGGCATCGTCTCGGTCATGCCGTAGAGCGAGCCGACCGAAGCACCCTTCTCGCGCAGCGCCTTCTCGATGTCCGGCGGCACGGTTTCGCCGGCGCAATGGGTACGCAAGCCCGTGAGGTCGAGGCTGTCCCAGGCCGGGTGGCGGATGAGGTCGCGGACCATGGTGGGCACGATGTAGAAGGCGAAGTTGGGACGGTGGTCGCGGATGATGCGGACCACGCGCTCGACGTCCCAGCCGCCGCTCCACAAGATCGTGCCGCCGGCCATAACGAGGCGGATCGCGTCGTTGATCCCGCCGCTGTGGAACATGCCGACTAGCGAGAGGTTGCGGGTGTCGCTCTTGACCCCCGCCATGAAGATCGAGCCCCAGGCCGAGGTCGCGAGCTTGCCATGGGTGAAGATCACGCCCTTGGAGGCGCCGGAGGTCCCGGAGGTGAAATTGATCGCGGCGAGATCGGCCTGCGCGCGGGGCGCGATCCGCAGCTGGTCAGGCTTGCCGGCCGCGAGGCTGAGCAGGCTCGGGAACGCCGGGTGCTCCCCTTCGGTCACGAAGACCTTGATACCGGGATATGTCGCGATCAGCTCGCCGACATGGCGGTTCTCGGGGCTGACGATCGCGGCTTTGGGACGGCAGCGCTGGATGTCGGCGTGGAACTTTTCCGCCAACTGACGCGGATTGAGCCCGCTGAACACCGCCCCGATCCGAAGGGTCGCGTAGAGGACGGCGACATGGCGGTGATTGTCGGGCATGCAGGTGACGACGACGTCGTCCTCGCCGATCCCGGCCTCGTCACGCAGGACATGGCCGATCCGGTTCGCCTGGCCAGCGAGTTCGGCGTAGCTCGTGGCCGTGCCGTCGGCGTCGATGATCGCGGGTTTGTCAGGGTATTCCCAACTCGCGCGCTCCAGCCACCAGCCGAGATTCATGTCGGGCCGCCGCTCCAACTCGCCTTGGCCCAGGTTGCGTTCGCCTGAGCGACCAGCCGCTCCGGTCCCTCGATTTCCGACCAGATGCGGACGTCGTAGGATTGCAACGTCCGGCCCTCGCGCAACGGAACGGCCTCGGCGATCAACGGTATGGTCATCGCGGGGCGCAAATATTGGATCGCCAGGCTCGCCGTGACGGCCACATCCTGGCGGTGGAGCACCAGGGTCAGAAGATAGGAGACGAGGTCGGCCATCGCGAACAGCACCGGTCCAGCGACCGCGCCGCCGGGACGGCGCAGGCCTTCGGCGGCGTCGAGGCGGACGCGCGCGCGTCCGCTCTCGGCAGATTCGATCGTGATGCCCAAGGTATTCATCAGCGGCAGTTGGGCGGCAACATGGTCGCGAATGCGGCAGATATCCCAGATCTCACGGGCGGGCATGCTCATGTCATCGTCAGCCCGCCGCTCACCGAGAGCGTCTGTCCGGTGATATAGGCGGCGCCGTCACTCAGCAAGAAGGCGACGGCAGGCGCGATATCGGTCGGCTGGGCGGTGCGGCCGAGCGGGATCGCCCGTGACAAGCCGTCATAGAGCTTCTGCGAATACTCGGCGACCTGGCCGAGCAGGGCGGTTTCGGTCGGGCCGGGGCAGACGCAGTTGACGGTGATGCCGTGGCGGGCGACTTCGCGCGCCAAGGTCTTGCTGAAGGCGATGACGCCGCCTTTGGTCGCCGAATAGACCGCCTCGCCGGAGGACCCGACGCGGCCGGCGTCGGAGCCGATATTGACGATGCGGCCCTGCTTTCGCGCGACCATGCCGTCGAGCGCGGCGCGGCAGACATTGATGGTGCCGCGCAGATTGACGGCGATGATGCGGTCCCATTCCTCCTCGGTCGAGTCGAGGAAGGGCTTGATGACGTCGATGCCGGCATTGTTGACGACGGCGGTCAGTGGACCGAGCACCGTCTCGATCTGCGCGATGGCAGCGCGGACATCGGAGAGCGCGGCGATGTCCATGCCGATTGCCATGGTGGCGACGTTATGATCGGCGGCGATCTGGCTCGCCGTCGCCGAGGCCGAGGCCGGATCGAGGTCGCCGATCGCGACGGCGAAGCCGTTGGCGGCAAGCGCATTGGCGATCGCGGCGCCGATGCCGCGGGCGGCTCCGGTGACGAGGGCGACCTGCTGGCTCATGGCGATTTCGCCGGACGATTGAACACGGGCGGCCGCTTTTCCTGGTGCGACGCGATGCCTTCGAGGACATCCGGGCCGCCGAAGCCGTAGAACTCATAGGCGAGCGAGGCGTCGAAGGCAGGGCCGGCGGCGCGGTACCAGTGATTGAGCGTGTGCTTGGTCCATTGCACCGCCGATTGCGACATGGCGGCGAGCTTGGTCGCGACCTCCATCGCCTTGTCATGGACCTTGTCGTCGTCGACGCAGAGCGAGACCAGCCCGATCCGTTCGGCTTCCTCGCCGGTCAGGGTCTCGCAGGTCAGGAGATAGTACTTGGCCTTGGCCATGCCGCAGAGCAGCGGCCAGCAGATCGCGGCATGATCGCCGGCAGCCACGCCCAGGCGGGTATGGCCGTCGATGATGCGGGCGGTGCGGGCGACCACCGAGACGTCGGCCAGCATCGCCGCGACCAGCCCGGCCCCGACCGCCGGGCCATGGATGGCCGAGACAATCGGTTTCGAGCAGGCGATGATGTTGTTCACGAGGTCGCGGGCCTCGCGCATCACCCGGGTACGGTCCTCGTAGCCCGAGGTCATGGACTGTAGCAGCTCGAACGAGCCGCCCGACGAGAATCCCTTGCCCGCGCCCTGGATGAGCACCGCGCGGATATCGGGATCACGATCGATGGTGATCCAGACATCCGCAATCTCGCGATGCGCCGCCGGCGATACCGCGTTGAGCCCCGGCCCATCGAAGGTCAGGCGCAGCAACCCATCGCCGGGACGATCGAAGCGGAAGCTCGGGTAGAGGGATTCGTAGTCGGTCATGCGCGCTCTCTGCTCACTGGCTGAAGACGTAGAGGGTGCCGCCCTCGGGCGTGGCGGCGACGATCTTGTTGCCGGGCTCGCCCATGAAGGCCGGGGTCGAGACGTTGCGGCCGACGACGACGGCGATGTACTGCTTGCCGTTGACGGCGTAGCTGATCGCCCCCTGGCCGATGCCGCTGCCGAGCTTCATATCCCACAGCTTCTTGCCGGTGCGGGCGTCGAGCGCGGTGAAATCGCCATGCATGTCGCCGTAGAAGGCGAGATCGCCGCCGGTCGTCAGGATGCCGCTATTGTAGGGCAGGTCGAGCTTGCGCTCCCAAACCATCTTCTGCTTGACCGGATCATAGGCCTCGATATTGCCGAGATAGCCGCCGGGGCCGGGAATCGAGACGAACTCCTTGCCGAGATAGAACAGCCCTTTGCGGTAGTTGACATCCCCCTCCGACATATCCTGGCACATGTTGTTGGACGGGATGTAGGCGAGGCCGG
>CAIUCF010000011.1 GCA_903897565.1 uncultured Rhodospirillales bacterium
GTTCACCTTCGCCGGATCCCAGCCCATTTCCTTGTTGACGGCGCAGGCCTGCGCCGCGAACGCCTCGTTGGCCTCGATCAGGTCGAGATCGGCGACCGACCAGCCGGCCTTCTTCAGCGCCGCGCGGCTCGCCGGAATCGGGCCAGTGCCCATGATCGCCGGATCGACGCCGCTGGTCGCCCAGGAGGCGATGCGCGCGAGCGGGGTGACGCCGCGACGGGCGGCTTCGGCGGCGGTCATCAGGACGACGGCGGCGGCGCCGTCATTGATGCCAGAGGCGTTGCCGGCGGTGACGGAGCCGGTCTTGACGAAGGCCGGGCGCAGCTTCTGCAGCGAATCGAGCGTGGTGCCGTGGCGGGGGAATTCATCCGCATCCACGATCACATCGCCCTTGCGCGAGGACACGGTGACGGGGACAATTTCTTCCTTGAAGCGACCGGATTTCTGCGCCGCTTCGGCGCGGTTCTGCGAGACCAGGGCGAACGCGTCCTGATTTTCGCGTGTAATCTGGAACTTCTCGGCGACGTTCTCGGCAGTCTGGCCCATGTGATAACCGTGGAACGCGTCGATCAGGCCGTCTTTCAGCATGGTGTCGACCAGCTCGAGCGCGCCCATCTTGGTGCCGTTGCGCAGATGCGCGGCATGTTGCGCCTGGCTCATGCTTTCCTGACCGCCGGCGACGACGATCGAGGAATCGCCGCAGCGCAGCGCCTGGTAGCCGAGCGCGATGGCCCGCAGGCCCGAACCGCACAGCTGGTTAACGCTGAACGCCGTGGTCTCGACCGGCAGACCGGCATTGATTGCGGCCTGGCGCGCCGGGCCCTGGCCTTGGCCGGCGGCGAGGATCTGGCCGAGGATCACCTCGGAGACTTCATTGCCATCGACGTTGGCGCGACGCAGCACTTCACGCACCACGGCCGTGCCCAGCGTATGCGCCGGGAGCGACGACAGGGCGCCGTTGAAACTGCCGACGGGAGTCCGGGCCGCGCTGGCGATGATGATGTCGGACATCTTGCAAATCCTTCAAGTTGACAGAGGCGACGTCGCGGCTCGACCGCTGTCGGGGGGGGGCATCGGGCCCCGGGGGCGACAGGGAGGAGGCACAGGAGTGTCGCCGATCGACCATGATTTAGCACAATGACAGGCCAAATTCCCGCGCAATATCGCCAGTTTTCGCGATTCACGGCCGCACGGCAGCTCTGCCGAAACTAGGCCTTAAACCAACCGCGAAGTTGCCCAGCGATCGGCTCCCATACGGTGCGCCGCGAACTCGCGGCCGCGACCAGACCGATATGGCCGGAGGGCTTTTCCAGCACCGTGACCTGCGGCAGTTGCTCGGCCAGCGGCCGCGACGACGACGCCGGCACGAGTTTGTCGAAACTCGGGATCACCATCAGCACCGGGCGCGCGATTCGAGTCGGATCGACGAGTCTTCCCGCGACCCGCCAGGCCCCGGCGGCCGGTTCGTTGCGGCCATACCACCGCGCCAGGCAATCCCGGGCGACCGGGAGGGCGAGCGGCACGCCGTCATTGGCCCAATCCTCGGTCGCGACGAAGCGGCGGGCCTCGGCAGAGTCGGGATCGAGCTCGCCGAACCGACTGAACTTGCGAATCGCCAGTTGTGGGTCGTTCAGCACGAACAGCGTTTGCAGCACATCGGTCGGCACCTCGCCGAGCGGGGCGAAGCTGGTCTCGATCAGGCCCGACAAGGCGCTCACCATCGCCGGCGGCACCGTGGCACCGGCATGGAAATCCCAGGGCGTGGCGATCAGCACGACGCCGGTGATGTCGCGCTGATGCCGACTCGCCAACGCCAGGGCGAATAACCCGCCCATGCAGTAGCCGATCACGCCGAGCCGGGCACCGCCGACCAGCGCCATTGCCGCCTCGAAGGCCTGGTCGAGTCGGCCGGCAATGTAGTCGGTCAGATCGAAGCCACGCTCGACCTCCCCGGGACAGCCCCAGTCGACCAGCAGGCAGCGCAAGCCCTGGCTGCTCAGAAAGCGCAGGAAACTGCGCTCCTCGTCGATGTCGAGGATATAGGCGCGATTGACCAGCGAGGGAATCACCAGCACCGGCGCGCCATCGGCCGGGCCGTAATCGAGCAGTCGGGTGCTACCCTCCTGCCAGACCACCGGCGGCTCGACCAGGCTGCGACGATAGGGGTGGCCGCGATAGGCTTCGACCCCGCCGAGAAACCGGTCGGAACGGCGCCGCAACTCGGCGTCGACCGCGGCGTCGAGGTCAGCCGGTTCGATTCCGTCGAGGGCTTGGAGCAGGTCTTGGACCTGATCCTCTAGTGCCGGATTCCAGGGCAGCAAGCCGCTCTTCAAGAACGGCAATGCGAGCCTGGAGCTCCCCCACACTGCGCCCGCCGTCATCAGATGCAGCAGCAGCGGCCGCGGCCCCTGGCGCGGCGGCGGGTTCGGATCGGGTGGCGGTGGCGGTGGCGGGCTCGGGGGTAGTGGCGTCATGTCCTGTTCTTACCGGCGACCCAGGGGAACGTCCGGGCTGCCGCATCGTCTGATCCGCCGCGGCCTGGGCCGCCATGTTCCACCATCCCTGCCACAAGGCAGCAGACGTCGTGACACTGCCGCTGACCATTTGCAGCATGCGGGTGAGGCTCTCGGTGAGTTCCGGGTCCGAGGCAGTTTTCGCTACCTGATCCTGCCACAACTCGACATACCGGCGAGCCAGAGATTCGAGATCCGGCGGCTTTGACATGCGGCCGACTATACCCGACCACCTCGCCGATGCAATTGCCCGCAGCGTGAACATTGCAATGCAACGAACTCTGTGGCGGATTCGTCGGATGTTTCTGATATGCTATCATTTCCAATCAGGAATAACGCTTCCATCCGCTTGAGGTAGACCGTCGATGACCGCCAAAGAACATCCTGCGCAGTCTCCCGTGATCATCAAGAAATACGCTAATCGGCGCCTGTACAACACCTCGACCAGCGCCTATGTGACGCTCGAGAACCTGAGCTTGATGGTGCGCGAAGGCCAGGAATTCGTCGTCTACGACGCGAAGACCAGCGAAGACATCACGCGCTCGGTGCTGACCCAGATCATCGTCGAGGAAGAGCAGAAAGGCGGGCAGAATCTGCTGCCGATCGGCTTCCTGCGCCAATTGATCGGCTTCTACGGCGGCAATATGCAGTGGATGGTGCCGCGTTATCTCGACTATGCGATGAAGGCGTTCACGGTAAACCAGGAACAGCTGAAGCAGAATATGCCGGCCGGCCTCGGCCAGTTCTTCTCGCTCGCGCCGCTGGAAGAGATGAGCAAGCAGAACATCGCCATCTTCGAGCGGGCGATGCGGATGTTCACGCCCTTCTCCGAAGGGGGCGAAGCCGGTGCCGAGCCCGCCGCCCCTGTTGCGACCGAAGAACCCGCGAACCCCGCCCTCAAATCCCTCACCGACCGCCTCGACGCCCTCCAGGCCCAGCTCGATTCGCTGCGCACGACGGGGAAGTAGCCCTCACCCCGCCGGGGTATTCTCGGCGAGGAAGGGCAGCAGGGCGTGGTTGAACTCCCGCGGCTTGATGCGATTGAAGCAATGGCCGCCGGCGGGGAAAATCTTGAGTTCCGCGCCCGGGATGCCGCGTGACAGCGCCTCGCTGCTGTAGCAGGGCACGATGATGTCGTCGTCGGCCGTGACGATCAGGGTCGGCGCCTTGATGCGGCCGAGTTCGGCGGCGCAATCGAAGCCCAGGATGGCGTCGATGCGGTTCAGCATGGTCTCGATCTTAGGAAAGGTCGCCGCGTATTGCGCTTCCTGGACGGCGAGGTTCGCTTCGTTCGCGGCGATCCACCAAGCCGGAAAGATGCTGAGACTGTTGGCCTCGATATAGGCCTGCGGCCCGAGTGTCTCGAGGATCTTGCGACGCAACAGGAAGAAGCGACGGAAATAGGCATCCGGCTTCGACCAGCTCGACATCAGCACCAGCGCCGCGACCCGCTTGGGGTGATGGATCGCCAGCCATTGCGCGATCGCGCCACCGGTCGAATGGCCGATGACATGGGCCCGCGGGATTTCCAGGGCATCCAGCATGGCGATAACGTCGGCGCCCATTTCCTCGATCGTGCAGGCGCCCTGGCGGCCGTCGCTGCCGCCGACCCCGCGCTGGTCGTGGGTGATCACCGAGAAATGATCCGACAGGAACGGCACCTGCTCGCTCCAATAGCGCGCCAACCCGTTGAGGCCGGAGATCAGGACGACCGGAAAGCCCTCGCCCGCTCGTTCGACATGGAGCCCGAGCTCGCCCAGGGAAACGTGCTTCATGGCTTGGTGGTCCTCGTAACGGTCACGGTGTCAGGCAGAAATCGCCGATCCGCGGAGTATCAGAGTCCGCCGCCAAGCGTGCCACGGTGAATCTTGCAGACCGGTCATGCACCCCTTCGCGGGAACCATGAGGCCTCAGCGATTGGCACCCGGAACCCACAACACATCGTTGGCGCCCTCGTCATTGACGTGGCGGCTGAGCACGAAGAGATGGTCGGAGAGGCGATTCAGGTACTTGACCGCCTCGGGATTGACCGGGTGCAGACTGGCGAGCTGGGTGGCGTGGCGTTCGGCGCGGCGGACCACGGTGCGGGCGAGGTGGAGATAGGCGCCGAGCGGCGAGCCGCCCGGCAGGATGAAGGAGTCGAGCGGCTTCAGACGGGCGTTCATGGCGTCGATCTCCTGCTCCAGGCGCTCGACCTGGCCGCTGAGGATGCGCAACCCGCCGCTGCCGCGCCGGCCATCTTCCGGGGTCGAGAGGTCGGCGCCGAGATCGAACAGGTCATTCTGGATCCGCGCCAGCATGTCGTCGCTCTCCCGGTCGCGGCCAGTGTGCAGCCGGGCGATGCCGATCACGGCATTGGCCTCGTCGACCGTGCCGTAGGTCTCCACCCGAGGGTCGTGCTTGGGCACGCGCGCGCCATCGGCCAGCGAGGTTTCGCCCTGGTCGCCGCCGCGGGTGTAGATTCTCGTAAGCTGGACCATCCAATCCTCCGGGTTTGGGTTATGTTGCGATCATATACGCGTCGTCGCGCATTCGGACCATGCCGGGCGCGCGGGTCCGTCGCGTTGTTCTGACTTGTGCCGGATCGACCACCGAGGCCACACTCGGACGCGGCAGCCGGAAACGGCGACCGGGGACGCTGCAATATGAGGAGAATGGTTTTGGTGACACGGCGGGAAGTCGGAACAAAGACGCGGCGCTGCAGCGGGCTCGGCCTGGCGACACTGCTCCTGGCCGCCGCGGCATTCCCGGCCATGCCCGGCCGCGCCGCGCCCGACGCCGCCCCGGCCGCCCTCGCCGCCACCCATGCCGCGGGCCTCGCGGATCTCTCGGCGCGGCTGCTGCCCGCAGTCGTCAACATCTCGTCGACCCAGATCACCAAGGCCGCGACGCCGGCGCCGGGTCCCGAGGTCCCGCAATTCCCGCCCAACTCGCCCTTCTACCAGTTCTTCAAGGACCTCCATCCCGGCCAGAACGACGCGACGCCGGCGCCCGCCGAAAAATCGGTGTCGCTCGGCTCCGGCTTCGTCATCGACGGCAGCGGCCTGATCGTCACCAACAATCACGTCATCGAGGGTGCCGACAAGATCACGGTGATCCTGCAGAACCACGACAGCTTGCCGGCCAAGCTGGTCGGACGTGACGTGCTGACCGATCTCGCCCTGCTGCGGGTCTCACCGCCGCATCCCCTGCCGTCGGTGGCGTTCGGCGACAGCGACGCCGCGCGCACCGGTGACTGGGTCATCGCGATCGGCAATCCCTACGGCCTCGGTGGCACGATCACCGCCGGAATCATCTCCGCCAAGGCGCGGCCGATCAACGATGGCGGCCCCTACGACGACTTCATCCAGACCGACGCCGCCATCAACAAGGGCAATTCCGGCGGTCCGCTGTTCAATCTCTCCGGCGCGGTGATCGGCATCAATTCGGCGATCTTCTCGCCCTCGGGCGGATCGATCGGCATCGGCTTCGCGATCCCCTCGGTGATCGCCCGCCATGTCGTCGACGAGTTGAAGCATCACGGCCATGTCCGTCGCGGCTGGATCGGCGCGCGCGTGCAGAATATCGATCCCGATATGGCAGCGGCCCTCGGCCTGCCGATGACCCAGGGGACTTTGCTCGGCGCCCTGGTCGCCAACAGCCCCGCCGCACGCGCGGGCCTGCGCCAGGGCGATGTCATTACCGCGGTCGGCGACCATCCGGTGCGCGACCTGCGCCGCTTCCGCCGCGCGGTCTACGATCTCGCCCCCGGCGCCAAGGCGAGTGTCGCGGTGCTGCGCGACGGCCATCCCGAGACGGTGAAGGTCACCTTCGGCGACGCCGCGGTGTTCGAGCCGCAGACGGTGACCCCGGATTCGACGGCGACGGTCTCGGTGCCTGTAAAGCCGGCGGCCCCGCCGGTGACCAAACTGCTCGGGCTCTCCGTCGCCCAGGCCAGCGCGGCGCTGCGCGATCGCTTCCAGCTCTCGGATCAGGCCAAGGTCGTCGTCACCGATCCCGGCCAAGCCAATGCGCTGATCGGCGGCCCGCTGGCGCCCGGCGACGTCATCGTCGAGGCAAGCGGCGCGGATCTGCGCAAGCCGGCCGATCTCGCGGCCCGGGTCGCCCAGCTGCGCAAGTCCGGCCGCAAATCCGTCCTGCTGCTGATCGACCGCGGCGGCGATCTGCGTTACGTCACGGTCGCGTTGATGTGAGGGAAGGGAGCGGGAAGGTTTTTCAGGTCTTGAAGACGTAGCGGAACATCGAGGCGTCGTCGGCGCTCTCGAATTCGAGTCCCATCACGCATTTCTTGTTCTCGGAAAACGTGCAGTACTCGTACTCGCCGAGCACGTTGTTCTTGACCCAGTCGAACAGCTCCGGCTTGGTGCGTGACAGCTCGACCTTGAGCTTCCACAGGCAGGACGAGATCGAGAAATCGGTGTCGGAATACTTGGTGTCGAACAGCTTGGAGCGGTGCCAGTTGGTCCGGCTCCATTTCTCGGCAAAGATGCGATGGTCGTTCTTGAGGGCAAAGGAAATCGACAGATCGGTCGACAGCAGGTCGTGCTCGGTGCCGGCGCCGACATGGCCGAGCAGCGCGAAGTCGATCTCCGAGAAGGCGGAAAGCGGCAGCAGCTTCTCGGTGACATTGAAGCGCGCCTGCGCAGCGCCGGCGCAATTCTTCTGGACCCATTCGAGGACGAAGCGGCGGACGTTGATGCGCTCAAGATCCGGCCAGCCATCCGGACCCGGAGGGTTGTAAAAGAATCGTATGTTATCAAGCGGATACAAAAAGGTCACGAGCACCGTCCTTGAGCCGTACACCGCGGGAACGCCGTATCCGTCCCTACAATTCCATGACTATAACCCTCTCTGCCAAGGAATTGAAATAGTTCTCTCTTTCGATTTTCTTGGCGCGCGGCACCGGAACCGGCTCCTGCCCCGCCAGGTTTGATCGAGCTCCAGGCGATACGACGCGAACTTCAGCGTATTTCGTGGCAGATTGCCCGCCATGGATGGATTCTGCGCCGGTCACCGCCCCGCCTCGCAACCGAGGATCCCGTGCATCGGGGACCCGTGCCCGTCGCCGCGCCGTCATGGCGCGGGACAGTGGCCGACAACAGGCCGCGGCGCCACCATCGGCTCGACGAGAGTCGCGTTTTACGCGAGGCGTTTGGTCGCATGCGACGGCGACGACAATTGGGCGGGATCGTGATCCTCCTGCCCTTCGTCCCGCCCTATGACTGGTCGGCAATATCGGGCTTCCTCGCCAGCCGCGCCATCCCCGGCGTTGAGCGGGTCGACGCCGCCGGACGCTATCATCGCATCGTCATGGTTGACGGTACCCCAGGGGGCATCACGATCTCACCCGAAGCCGGCGCGCTGCGGCTGGCGATCCAAGGGCCGGCAAGCGCCCATCATCCGGCGATCGCCGCCCGGGTTGCGCGGATTTTCGACCTGGCGGTCGACCCAGCGCTGATCCAGGCTCAGCTCGGCGGCGACCCATTCCTCGGTCCCCTGCTCGCCGCCCGACCGGGCCTGCGCGTGCCCGGCGCCTGGGACGGGTTCGAGCTCGCGATCCGTGCCATCCTCGGCCAGCAGATCAGCGTGGTCGCCGCCACTCGACTTGCCGGCAAGCTGGTCGCCCGCTTCGGCACCCCGCTCGCCGATATCGGGATCGCCGGCCTCACCCACGTCTTCCCCTCGCCCGCCATCATCGCCGCCGCCGATCTCACCGTGCTCGGCATGCCGACCAGCCGCGCCCGCGCACTCTCGGCGCTGGCCGCCGCCGTCCTCGCCGACCCCGAGCTGTTCGCACTCGGCCAACCCCTCGAGAGCGCGATCGCCCGCCTCAAAGCGGTAAAGGGGATCGGCGACTGGACCGCCCACTACATCGCGATGCGGGCGCTGCGCCAGCCCGACGCCTTCCCCACCGCCGATATCGGCCTGATGCGCGCCCTCGCCGACCGCGACGGCCGCCGCCCGACGCCCGCCGAACTCCTCAGCCGCGCCGAAGCCTGGCGGCCGTGGCGCGCCTATGCCGCGCTGCATCTGTGGATGTCGGAGACTCCGCCCCCGGCGTGAGCGTTCTCAGGAATTCCGCGCCATCAGCCCACCATCGACGGGGATGATCGCACCGGTGACGTAGCGCGAGGCAGGTAGGCAGAGGTTGAGGCTCATCTGCGCGACCTCGATCGCGAGGCCGAAGCGGCCGAGCGCGGTGCGTCGCCGGCCAAAATTGTCCCGCATTTCGGGTGTGAAGAATTTCGTCAGGTCGGTCTCGATCGGGCCAGGACAGAGGCAGTTCGCGGTGATGCGATCGGGGCCGAGTTCGACCGCCATGGCCCGGGTCAAGGCGACGACACCGCCCTTGCTGGCGCTGTAGGCGCTGAGCTCGACCGACGCGCCGAGGCCTTCGACCGAGGCGATGTTGACGATGCGCGGCTCCGGCGCCTGTTTCAGCCACGGCAGCGCGGCGCGCACCACACGCTGATAGGCGGCCAGATTGATCGCGATGGTCAGATCCCAGACATCCTCGTAACGCGGATCGTCGAGCCGAGCGAAGCGGCCGATCCCGGCGTTGTTGACTACGATGTCGAGCCGGCCGAAACGTTGCGCAATCGCCTCGATCACGCCCGGGATCTCGTCGCGCTTGGCGAGGTCGAGCGCCCAGGAAGCGGCAGTGCCGCCGCGGGACTCGATTTCGGCCACCACCGCCTCGGCGCCCGGGCCGTCGCGGTCGATCACCGCCACGATCGCGCCCATCGCGGCGAAGAGTTCGGCGGTCGCCTTGCCCATGCCATGGGCGGCGCCGGTGACGATCGCCACCGAGCCGGTGATCGCGCGGTCGGCAAGCATCGCCGCGACGGCGGGATCCTGGGGAGCACTCATCGGCTTACGCCTCGACCTGGAAGCGGAAGGTGTCGCCGTCGCGGACGATGTGGCCGGCGGTCGGCGTCGCGAAATGGGTGCCGATCACCAGGGTCTTGGAGCCGGCGAGTCGGCCGAAGACGTCCTGGCGGGTCTGCGTCGCCTGCGCCGCGTCGTAGTCGACGCCGGAGACCCAGTCGGGGTGGGCCATCTGGCAGGGATGATGGACGAAATCACCGGTGATCAAGGCCTCCTGACCCTTGGACGCAATCTTGACGCTGACATGGCCGGCGGTATGACCAAGGGTCGGCGTGAACGAGATCTCCTCGCAGATGCGATGGTCGGTCTCGACCAGGTCGACCAGCCCGGCATCGAACACCGGCTGGATCGAATCGGCCATCACCGCGACCTGGGTCTCGCGCAGCAGCGCCGGGATGGTTTCCTGGTCCGACTGGTCCCGCCAATGCGTGAATTCGCGCCGGCCCATGAGATAGCGGGCATTGGGGAAGGTCGGGACCCATTTGCCGTCGACCAAGGTGGTGTTCCAGCCGACATGGTCGATATGGAGATGGGTACACAGCACGCGGGTGATTGTCTCCGGCGCATAGCCCGCGGCCTTGAGATCCCGCATGAAGGGCAGCTGGAGCATGCTCCAGATCGCGAAGATCGGCCGCGGCTTGTCGTTGCCGACGCAGGTGTCGACGATGATCTTGTGCTCGGGCGTCTCGATGATCAGCGCATGGATGCTGAGCTTCATCTGGCCGGTCTCGGTGACGAAATGCGGCTGCAGCCAGGGCATCGTCAGCAGGTTTTCCGGGGTTGCCATCGGGATCACGAGATCAGGTCCCGTGATCATGTCCTGTTCGACGATTTTGGTGATCGTGACGTCACCGATGTGCCATTTCTGCATTCTTCACTCTCCGTTTGGTCGGATTATTGACGGTGATGCTACCAGGCAAGTGCGAGCACGTCGCGCACTTGGTCTTCCGAGGCGATCGGCCGGGCATTGCCGCTGACGCTCCTGGCCTGGAGCATCGTCATCGCCGGCGCGACGACACGGTCGAGATCGCCCTTCGCGATATTCACCTGACGCAGCCGCGACGGCTCGCCGAGCCCGTCGACCAGATCGCGGACACAAGCCGACAGGCTGCGGCTCGGATCGGGGAACAGGTGCCGCAGCCGGTCCTGACGCGCGGCGTCGGTGGCACTGTTCCACTCCAGCACCGCCGGCAGCATGATGCAGGAGGTCCGGCCATGCGGGATGCCAAAGGCGCCGCCGAGCGCGCGGCCGATGGCGTGGCTGGCGCCCATCGGCACGCCGATGCTCGGCCCGGTCATCGCGAGCCACATCGCGAATTGCAGGTCGAGCCGCTCCGGCAGGCCAGCCTTGCCGGCGCGCAGTTTGGGGAGTCCTTCGACCAGCAGTCTGAGGCCATGCAGCGCCGCGGCGTCGGCATAGGGATTGGCGGCGACCGACAGCACGGTCTCGATGCAATGATCGACGGCGCGAATGCCCGAAGACAAAACCAGCCAATCCGGCGCAGTAGCGGTCGCCGCGGGATCGAGGATGATGACATCCGGCAGCAGCGAGGCATCGTGGTGGACGTTTTTGACGCCCCTGGCCGGGTCGAGCACGCCGGCGATGCCGCTGAACTCGGCGCCGGACAGGGTCGTCGGCACCGTCAGCACCGGCGTGCGATGGGAATTTTGCGCGGTCGGGCTGGCCCGCCACGCAGCGAGTTGCTCCGTCGTCGTGTAGCCCTCGTCGAGGCAGAGCCGGACGATCTTGATGCCGTCGATCGCCGAGCCGCCGCCGACCGCGATCAGGACCTGAGCGCCGGCGGCCCGCGCCTGCGCAGCACACTCAAACACCGCGCTCTCGGGCGTATGCGCGGTCATCCCGGTGAAGACGCCGCGCAGCGAGGCCCCGAGTGCGGTCCTGATGCCGGCGAGATAAGGGTGATCGACAAAAGACGGCGTGGTGACGATCAGTGCGGCCTCGGCCCCGAGCCGGCCCATTTCGTCCCGCAGCGCCGCGCCCGCCGGCCGGCCATAGACGATCCGGCCGGGCATCTGCAGCTCGACCGTGCCTTGGACGGGGGGTGGGGTCATGCTCCACCACCTATGGATGATATCACAATGCCCCCCTACACCTCTCCGTCATCCCCGCGAAGGCGGGGATCCATCTTTCGACAGTCA
>CAIUCF010000012.1 GCA_903897565.1 uncultured Rhodospirillales bacterium
AGCCAGATTATTGGATAGTAAGGGTACGGCCCCACCTCAGAATTCAAGACGTACCTCTCGGTCACTAAACTGGAATTAGGCAATTTCATTCGGCGCTCACAATCGCCGCCGAAGAATTGGAATATCCCCTGCCGGATGCTTGCTGCTTCTAAGGCCAAGAAAACTTCTCTCCACTTCGTATTCGACAACAGGGATGTGCTGAATGTCCGCCGAATTGCGCGTCGCTCCGACATTGAGGAGGTCGGGCTATAATATCGATTGTGCGCCATAAGGTTCTCCATCCTACCACGGCCTCAGTTTGAGGGCGATTGACAGGTTGATCAGAACCTACCACTGCCATGCGGTGAGGACGCCAATCTCCATCCTCATCTGTTGTGATACGTCAGCATTGCAACAGGAAAGCGGACGCTATCGCAAGTAGGTAAAATGCAAACCCAGCTCAGTTTCACTGCACAACGGCGAACCTAACAAAATACATATTCTATGACGTTTCGGTCCTAACCTCCTGGAGCCATCGAGATCCTCCTTTCGGTCGTCCTTCGACGAAAAAGATCACATCATGAACGGTAGCAGATCGCCACTTTTCGTGAGGTTCTCGATGAAGCAGGCCAAGGTTCTAAAATTTTTTTGGGGGAAGGTTACCCAAAAAGGATCAGATTCACTTTCGATGTTCATGTGGGCGGAGACATCCCTCCGACCGCTATGCGCCTACTGCCCGTAACAAAAAAAGGCCGGCACTTTCGTGCCAGCCTTTTAGAGTCGGGTGGAGCCAGACGGAATCGAACCGTCGACCTCTACAATGCCATTGTAGCGCTCTACCAACTGAGCTATGACCCCGAACTTTTGCGACCGGGTTGACCAGTCTCTGGCCGCCCCGCGATCGGGAGCCGGAACCTAATTCCGTCGGCGCTTGCGAGCAAGAAAAAAATCACTGCTTGGGGCACATGCCACGCGCGGCCGTGTTGCAGCCGTCGAGACCTGTCCCTACAACGGGGTATGCGCAAGTGTGACCGTGATTTGACAGCCTTCGAGATCCTGTCCCCGGATGTTCAGGCGGTGCCCGTGGTGGTGGCATCGCCGCATAGCGGCAATTGCTATCCCGACGATCTGATCGCGGCGGCGCGGCTCGATGCCCTGAGCCTGCGGCGGTCGGAGGATTGCTTCGTCGACGAATTGTTCGGCGATGCTGTGGCCTGTGGCGTGCCGCTGTTGCGGGCCCTGTTCCCGCGCGCCTATGTCGACGTCAACCGGGAGCCCTGGGAACTCGACCCGAGCATGTTCGAGGACGAGCTGCCGGCCTGGGTCAATCGCGGCTCGCCCCGCGTTGCCGCGGGGCTGGGCACGATCGCCCGGATCGTCAGCGAGGGTGTCGCGATCTATCGCCGCAAGCTGCGCTTCGCCGAGGCCGAGGCCCGCGTCGAGCAGCTCTACAAGCCCTATCACGCGGCGCTGGACCACCTGCTGGCGGCGACTCGCGCGCGTTTCGGAACCTGCCTGCTGATCGATGCCCATTCGATGCCCTCGGCGCCGGGGGTGGCGGGCAGCCGGGCGCCGGAGCTCGCCGATATCGTGCTCGGCGACCTGAACGGCACATCCTGCGCCCCGGTCATCATCGAGGCGGCGGAGGCGCTGCTGACCGGGCTCGGTTATCGCGTCACCCGCAACAAGCCTTACGCCGGTGGCCACACCACGCTGATTCACGGCGCGCCGCGCGAGGGTCGCCACTGCCTGCAGGTCGAGATCAATCGCAGCCTGTATATGAATGAGCGCAGCTTGCAGCGTAAGGCGGGATTCGCGACGATCCGCGAGCATATGCGGACTCTGATCGACGGGCTCGGGGTTCTCGTCCCCGATCTCGTGGCGGCCAAGTAGCGTGCGGGCAAAAAAAAGGCCGTGCTTTCGCACGGCCCAAGTCTAGGGAGGAAACGCCTAAGAAGACGTACGATAGCCGCATCGGGAGACGCAGCGATATCGCACTGCAGAAGATGATTTATTGGAGGGAAGAGATCAAGTGCTTCACGAACTCTTCAATGCACGGGCAGGCATGCATGATTCGCATATGATTGAATGGTGATGGTCCAAAAAGGGCATAACTCAATGGTGCGATG
>CAIUCF010000013.1 GCA_903897565.1 uncultured Rhodospirillales bacterium
ATCTATCCCTTCGTCAAGACCTTCCACGACCATCCGAATTTCGGCAACCCGCTGACCGTCACGATGATGATCGAGCGCACCGACGGCAAGGGCGTCTACAACGCCGACACCTTGGCGAAGATGTGGTGGCTGTCGCGCGACATCGATCTGGTACCCGGCGTGAACCATGACCAGATCGTCTCGATCGCGACCGAGAAGGCGCGCTACGTCACCTTGACCGCGGACGGCATCTATTCGAACCCGATCCTCGACGAGCATCTGCCGACGGCCGAAGCCGAACTCATCGAGATCAAGCGTCGCGTCAACGAATCGCCGAGCACGCGGACCTTCCTGGTGTCGAAGGATTCGAGCGCGCTGATCCTCAACGCGACCTTCAACGAGCGCCTCGTCGATTATGGCGTGGTATTCGACGGCGTCGCGGCGCTGGTGACGAAATACAGCGATGATCACACCCGGGTTTACGTCGCCGGCTTTCCGACCCTGACGGGCTGGGTCTATCACTTCGGCGCCCAGACTCCGGAGATCTTCGCGGTGACCCTGGGCCTCATGTTCGTCTTCCTGACGATCGTGATGCGCAATCTGGCGGGCGTGCTGACCCCGGCTTTGGTCTCCGGCATGTCGGCGATCTGGGGCTTCGGTTTCGTCGGCTGGATTCACGAGCCGGTGGAGCCGCTGCTGATGGTGGTGCCGCTGCTGCTGATCGCACGGTCGTTCAGCCATTCGGTGCAGGCGACGGCCCGGTATTACGAGGTGCTGGCGGAGGTCGGCAACAAGCAGCGAGCGGCGGAGCTGTCGCTGGCGGTGATGATCGCGCCGGGCACGCTCGGCATCTTCACCGATGTCTGCGGCTTGCTGATGGTTGGCGTCGCGCCGATTCCGGCGATGCAGCGCTTCGCCATCTTCACCGGCTTCTGGGCGGCGATGCTGGTGCCGACCAGCGTGATCATGACCCAGGTATTCCTGAGCATCCTGCCGGCGCCGAAGAATGTCGACAAGCTGGTCGGGCAGAATACCAGCGGCGTGCAGCAGCTGCTGGGCCGGATATTGACCAGCCTGGCGACGCTGAGCACCGGGCCGCGGGCCAAATACACCGCGGTCGGCTTTGCCGTGTTCTCGCTCGCCGCACTGGCGATGATGCTGCGGATCCAGATCGGCAACCCGGTCGAGGGCAGCAATCTGCTGCGCTATGATTCGGCGTTCAACACCGCGGTCCGCGAGATCAACGTCAAATTCCCGGGCGTGATGACCCTGGAAGTCATCTTCGAGGGCAAGGGCGGCAGGATCGTCCGCAAGACCGATACCTTGGTGACGATGACCACCCTGCAGCATTGCGTGGAGACCCACCCGCATCCGCCGACCGCGACCTTGTCGTTCGCCGACTACGCGCCCGAAGCCAACCGCATGTTCAATGGCGGCAATCCGAAATGGGCACCGATCGACCACACCGACGACGCCGCCTCGGCGTCATCCTCCGCGGCGACGATGGGCACCAGCGCCCTGGCCTTCAGCCATGTCGTCGATTTCAATCTCGAAAATGCCACGGTGTCGCTGTGGTACATGAACAACAAGCAGGATACCGTCGACGCGGCGCTGGTTGGGGTGCGGCAATGCGTGGCGCTGGTGGGCGCCGAGCATCCGAGCTTCCGCATCCGTCTCGCGACCGGATCGATCGCCCTGCAGCAATCGGTCAACGAAACGGTCGATCTCTACCAATGGTACATCATGGCCGGCATCAACCTCGTGATCGGCATCGGCTGCACCTGGGCCTATGGCTCGTTTATGGCGGCGCTGATCCTCTTGATCCCGGTGAACCTCGCCAATGTCGCGCTGACGGCCTTCATGACCCTGGCCGGACTCGGCCTCGACGTGAACAGCCTGCCGATCCTGGCGATCGGCATCGGCGTCGGCATCGACTACGGCATCTACCTCCTGACCCGCATCTGCGAGGAATATCGCGACCCCGGGGATCTGGGCAACGCCATCACCCGCTCCTTGCAAACCTGCGGCAAGGCGATCCTGTTCACCGCGGTGCTGATGACCATCGGCATCGCGCCCTGGTATTTCCTGTCGGAGCTCAAATTCCTGTCGGATATGGGCCTCATGCTGGTGGTAGTCATGACCCTCAACATGGTGCTGGCGCTCATCCTGGTGCCGCTGCTGGTCTATCTCATCAAGCCGAAATTCCTGGCCGCCGAGCATAGTTTCCTGTCGGAATCGGTCGAGGGTCTGCTGGATACCCCGGCGCACCGGGGCGAGGACTGAATCGGGAAGCGGGGTCGGCGCTCAACCCGTCCGGCCAGGCGCCGCCCCGATTTCACGACACCGGCGGCGCCGCGATCGGACCGAATGGGCACCAATGCAGTGTGATGGTCGGCGCCGGGAAGCGGAAGCCAAGAGACCTGAGGACATTTTGGATTGGTAAGTTCAGCGACGAGACGCTGGTGAAGATGTCCTTGGTACCTTCGCGCGTCTGGTAGGCCAATACGTTGCGCATGAACCGCACGCCGAATCCCCTGCCCTTTAAATCGGGCGCTACTGCGCACAAGGACCAAACCCGCTGCGTCGGCGATAACGCACTGTCGATCATGTACGCTGCCAATCGTCCCTCGAACCAGCAGGCGAGGATGTCTTGCGACGGATTGCGGAAGGCGTTGGCGGTCCAGGCTGCATAGCGCCGCTGTCCGATCACAGGATCGATTTGTGGATCGACATGAAACCGCCCGGTTTCGAATGACTGGGCCGCGATGTCGTAAAGCGCATCCTCGTCAGCGTTGGTGGCGGGAAGGATGACGATGTCTGGGTCAAAGTCCAGAGGCTTGAGCCCAACCAGAGTCGGTCGATAATTGAGCTCGATGAAGCGAAAGCCCCGCGCTTCCAGAAACGCGCATTCGGCGAGTTGGTCCTGGCGCAGGTGGCATGTGATCAACAGCGTGTGATTGGCCGTGCACCAATCACGAAAGAGATCGTAAGTGGGCTCGGCCAGCTCCGGTACGCGCAAAGAGAAGTCGGAAATGGCGCCGGTATTGCCCTGAAAGATCGGCCGATCCCATGGCGTCAAATGATAGGACAACGCGAGCCCAGCGCTGCTGGCGTGCTCTTCGACATAGCTAGACATCGGCTGATTCATTTGCTTCTGCCGCGTTACAGGTCTCGGAGACGACATAGGTGGGACGGTTCATGCTGCGGGAATACATCCGCGCAACATATTCACCGACGATGCCCAGCGCAACGAGCTGCGCGCCCGAGAAGATCGCGATCACGGCAGCGAGAGCTGCGAACCCCGGCGCGCCGCCACCCTGGATCAGGCAGGCGACGAGGAGGTAGAGCAGAAGCCCGACCCCGAGCGTCACCGATGCAAACCCGACGAAGCTGGCAAGTCGCAGGGGGAGAACGCTAAAACCGATCGCCAGATCGATGGCATGCTGCACCAATGAGACCAGGGAATAGCCCGATCGCCCCGCTGCGCGCGGCGCGTGTCGGACCGGGGCGACGGTGTAGCGTGTGGTGACCCAGCTCAGCAGCACGTCGATCGAGACATGGGGGCTGCGAAACGCCGCGAAGCCGTCGCGCAGGCGTGTGCGGAACAAACGGAAGGCGCTGACGTGGTGAGCCGACTTGACCCCCATGGCCCTGGCGAGCGCGACCCGGATCAGATACGAGGCAACGGCGCGCGGCAGATCATGCTGTGTGGCCTCGGGCACGCCGTAGACGACGTCATGCGCGGGATCGAGTGCCTCCAGCATGGGCCGGATTTCGCTGACCGGGTGCTGTAAATCGTCATCCATGGTTAGCACGAGGCTATAGCGGGCCGCCCTGATGCCCGCCAGCAGCGCCGCGTGCTGGCCGAAGTTTCGGCTCATCCGGATACCGCGCACCCGCGAATCTCGTCCCGCGACC
>CAIUCF010000014.1 GCA_903897565.1 uncultured Rhodospirillales bacterium
CCTGCCGTCCCGACTGAAGTCAGCGTATTCATATTTGGAATGCGCGTCATAGTGGTGAATGAGCAACCTCCGCTACATAATATATTAATGAATATCCGCTAGCTGGATGATCGTGCTTTCGTGTTTATTTCAGGGATCGCGATGCGACAGAAACCCGTGCCAACTGGTCGCGAGACAAGTTTCGGAGAAGACGAGATCATCGTCTCGAAGACTGATCTCAAAGGTAAGATCGTCTATTGCAACAAAGTGTTCATTCGCGTCGCAGGCTATCCCGAAGCCGAGCTGATCGGGGCCCCGCATAGCATCATCCGTCATCCCGAGATGCCGCGGGCGGTTTTCAAGCTGCTCTGGGACACGATCGCGGCGAAGCGTGAAATCTTTGCGTATGTGTTGAACATGGATGCCCATGGCAATGGCTACTGGGTGCTGGCCCATGTCACCCCGTCGCTGTCGGACGACGGGCAAGTCATCGGCTATCACTCCAACCGCCGCAAGCCGACCGCGAGCGCGGTGGACAAGGCCCGCGCGCTGTATCGCGATCTCCTCGCCATCGAGAAGGCGCCGCCGAGCCGCAAGGACGGCATGGCCGCCGCCTATGATGAACTGGTCTCCCGTCTCAACCTGATGAAACTGGATTACGATGAATTCGCTCTTTCGCTTTAGTGCGACCAGTCTTCATGGCGTCTCGCTGCTACTCTTCGCGGCCCTGGGTGCGCTCGCCTTCTCCGGACTGCCGGCCTGGCTGACCGCGCTGATCGCCGTCGCGGGGATCGCTGCCGCGGGCATCGGAATCGCTGCAGCACGCCACGCCGATCACTGGATCGAACGCGCTTCGGAGGTCTGCGATGCCATCGCGCGAGGCGATTTCGAGCAGCGCCTCGTGCTGGTCACCGCGCCGAAGCGGCTCGCAGACCTGCTGGATGAAATCAATAACATGATCGATATCTGCGACGCCTTCGTCCGCGAAGCCGGCGCCGCGATGGATTATGTCAGTCGGCGCAAGTATTTCCGCCACATCCTGCCGACCGGTATGCGCGGCCAGTTCCGCCGCCAGGCGATCACGATCAACAGCGCTACGACCGCGATGGGCGATACGGTGAAGGAGTTCTCCGGCCTTACCGATGATTTTGAAACCAAGCTCATGGGCGGCATGGCCGTCGTCTCCACAGCGGCAACCCAACTGCAGGCAACCGCCGGATCCCTTCGTACCGAGTCGGAACGGGCGATGGAGTTGACCACGGCGGTCGCCGCGGCGACCGAGGAGGCCTCGGTCAGCGTCCAGACAGTCGCCTCGGCGAGCGAGGAACTTGCCGCCTCGATCAGCGAGATCGAGCGGCGCATGGTGGAGGCGTCGAGCATGACCAGCGCGGCCGCCAAGGAGGCCGAAAACGCCAATAACCAGGTCTCCAGGCTCGAACTGGCGGTCACCGAGATTAGCCAGGTCATCCGTCTGATCACCGACATCGCCGAGAAGACCAACCTGCTCGCCTTGAACGCGACGATCGAGGCCGCCCGCGCGGGCGAGGCCGGCAAGGGATTCGCCGTGGTCGCGGTGGAGGTCAAGTCTCTGGCGCGGCAGACTGCGGAGGCGACGGAGGAAATTCAGAGCCGGATCGCCACGGTCCAGAACGAGACCACCGAGGCGGCACGGGCGATCCAGGGCATCACGACGGCGATGACCCGCGTCGATCAGGTCTCCTCGGAGATCAAGGACGCGATAGACCAGCAGATGATGGCGACTCGGGAGATCGCCTCCAGCGTGAGCCAGGCGTCTCAGGGCACGGCAGAAGTCGCGCACAACACGACCAACGTCTCGGCTGCGGTCCAGGAGATCGACTCCGCCGCCCGCGACGTGCTGACGGCATCGAGCGAATTGGCGGACCAGGCGGTCCATCTGCGTGACCGCGCCAGCGTCTTCCTGTCGGCGGCGCGCCGACTCTGATCGCGACCCCAATAAAAAGGCCGTCCTCGAAGGAGGACGGCCTTTTTTATGCCTGTCGCTGCTGCGCGAGCCGCAGCGACGAGATCTCAGGCGGCGTTACTGTTCTGGCTTTTCGGCCGGACATAGGCGAGAGCCGCATGCTCGGGGCAGTAAGGCTTGCCGTGCATCGCGCGGGCACCACAGAAGTGGAAACCCTTCTCGCCGGGATGCCCGCTCGGCCAGGAACAGCTGGGGCCACTCATCTCGACGACCTTGGCGGCCGGCTTGATCTTGACCCGCGGAATGCTGCTCGCCTTGACCGGCGAGGGACGCGGCGACAGCGACAGGCGATGCGCCTTGCCAACGACGGCATTCTTGGTGATGCCGAGCCGGCGGCCGATTTCAGCGGTCGAAAGACCATCGCTCCACAGGTTGGTGAGCGCTTCAATCCGCTGCTGCGTCCAGACTGTTTCCATCGAGGCCCCACTGGATAAGGTATGAATGACGAACTCCAATACAAAATACGGTAGCAAGAAGGGGGCACACCCGCAACATTTTCCGGCGGGTGACGGATCGATTTAATGTCGCCCGGTGGGCGCGCAATAGCGGTAGTCGCCAATATCGACGTGAAAATGGCTGCGATGGGCGGCGTTGACGTCCGGAGTCAGGACGACGGCGAAATAGCGGCAGGCGTCGAGGGCGACAGCGTGGAGAAAACGCCCCTTGCGACCCTGGTCATGCCAGTCCCGGGCGACTGATATCACAGTTCCGTCGCCGAGTCGCCATCCACCGATATCGAGAGCGCGGCCATAGCCGTGCTGGCTGACGTAATTGCGCTTGCTGCCGATCTCCTGACGGCAGGAATAGCCGATCAGCGGCTGGACCGCCGCGGCGACCGGCTGACCGAAATAGTGGTGCGCCTCGCTGTTCACGGCCTCGGCCTGCCACCGCGCCACGCGAACGGCCAGTTCGCATCCCATCAGGACAGGGTGGGCGTAGGGCTCCGGATCGCCGGACACCAGAACGGGGTCGGCGATCCCGCAGGGATGCGGTGCGGCGGGAGGGTTCGCCGCGCGGTAAGCGACGCCGAGCGATTCGAGTTCCGCCAGGCATTGGCCTCCGGCCGGCTCCGCCGCCACCGGGGCACTCGGCGGCCGCGGCGCACATGCGGCGAGGACGAGGAGAAGCACGGCGAACAGGCTCGCTCTTCGCCGCAACTCCGGCGGACGCCAGCTCAACGCGCGCCCCGGGACGTCAGGCGGTCGAGAGATCCGCTTCGGCGCTATTGCCGATCTCGATCGTCTCGGCCTCGTTCGAGGTCACCTCGGCCTGACCCTCGCCATCGCTTTCGTGATCCGGCATCGGATCGGCGGGCGTGGTCGGGCGCGACATCTGCGCCGGATTCTCGCCATTGGCGTTCATCACGCGGAAATAATGCTCCGCATGCTGATAGAGGTTCTCGGCGGCGACGCGATCGCCGGCCGATGCGGCCTCACGAGCGAGCGCGACATAGCGCTCGAACACCTGATACGCGTTGCCGCGAATCTTGATGCCCGGACCATTGCTGTCGAACGTCTGCTGGCGATGCGGAGGACGCGGACGGCCATGCTGACCGTTCATCATTCCGCCGCCGCCGCCGCCGCCACCGCCACCGCTATTGTTATTGTTGTTGCGTCCGCGCGACCGTTTATTCGGACCTGTTCTCATGGTGCCTTCAAGTTCATCTGATGGATCATGACATATGGGTGGTAAGACGGATTGTTCGGTCCACGCCCGCCAGCTTCGGTCTGTGAAGGCGGCATCATCGGTGGAACCACAGGAGAATGGCGACCCCCTCGCCAAATTCCGGAACGTCTTGTCCGTCGGAAGCGACCCTAGACGGGAGCGTGCTGCTTTCCAACCATTATTTTTGTGACGGCCCCAAGGATTTCGCGCTGACCACACGGACAATCCCCGCGAGATCGCTTCGGAATTCGCAATCGCCCAGTCCGGCCGCCCTGAGGAGCCGCTCGACGTCTTCGGCCTGGCCTTGGCCGACCTCGAAAAAC
>CAIUCF010000015.1 GCA_903897565.1 uncultured Rhodospirillales bacterium
ACCCCTTCGTCACCGCCGAGATGCTGGACCAGGCATTGGCGCTGCAGAGCGCGCGGGCCATGCGGTTCTATCTCGAAGAACTGCATCAGCTCGGCGGCGAACTCTCGCTCGACGGCCAGATCATCAGCGTCTCGACCCAGCTGCTCGAGCTCGGCGGGCGCTCGCCCGACATGTCGCCGCGCCGTGCGGCCGAGCCCTATCGCCGCGCGATCACCGGGGTCTATGCACGGCTTGCCGCGACCGCCAAATCGCTCGACGGCATGGAGGCGGCGCGCCACGCCGTCGGCGTGGCCGAGCCCTATCTGACCAAGGACGAACTGCTTGCCGACCTCGATGTGATCCATCGTTCCCTGACCTCGAACGGCTCGGAGGATTTGGCGCGCGGCCGGTTGCGTGCCCTGCGCCGTGCCGTCGACGTGTTCGGCTTCTATCTCGCCGCGCTCGACCTGCGGCAGAACTCCGACGTCCATGAACGCAGCATCGCCGAGCTGTTCGAAACCGCCCTGCCGGGGACGAACTATAAGAGCCTGGACGAGGCGGCACGGATCGCGCTGCTGACGGCCGAGCTGCAGACCGCGCGCCCACTCGCTTCGCCGTTTCTGAGCTATTCGCCGGAGACAGGTTCGGAGCTGTCGATTCTGCGCACGGCCGCTGACGCCCATCGCCGCTTCGGTCAAGAGTCGGTGCCGCACT
Organism: uncultured Rhodospirillales bacterium; assembly: GCA_903897565.1. Taxonomy (GTDB): domain Bacteria; phylum Pseudomonadota; class Alphaproteobacteria; order ATCC43930; family CGMCC-115725; genus CAIXXC01. The sequence goes on from CAIUCF010000015.1 coordinate 694, forward strand.
GCGTGATCTCGAAGTGCAATGGCGTCTCCGACATTCTCGAAGTCGGGGTGCTGCTGCGCGAAGCCGGGTTGCTGCGGCCGCGCGATGGCGTGCTCGATCTCGATATCGTGCCGCTGTTCGAGACGATCGACGATCTCCGCAACAGCGGCACGATCATGGAAGCGCTGTTCTCGATACCGGAATATCGGGCGCTGCTCGCCAGCCGCGGCGAGGTGCAGGAGGTCATGCTCGGCTATTCCGACAGCAACAAGGACGGCGGCTTCCTGACCTCGGGCTGGGAACTCTACAAGGCCGAGATTGGCCTCACCGAGGTGTTTCGGCGCCACGGCGTGCGATTGCGGCTGTTCCATGGCCGCGGCGGCTCGGTCGGCCGCGGCGGCGGCCCCAGCTATCAGGCGATCCTGGCGCAGCCCGGCGGCGCGGTGCAAAGCGCGATCCGCATCACCGAGCAGGGCGAAGTGATCGCCGGCAAATATTCGAATGCCGAGTTCGGCCGCCGCAATCTCGAGGTGCTGGCGGCGGCGACCTTGGAGGCGACACTGCTGCAACCTGAATATGCCGCGCCGAAGCGGGAATATCTGGCGGCGATGGAGGAATTATCGGCCGCCGCCTACGCGGCCTACCGCGATCTCGTTTACGAAACCCCGGGGTTCGAGACTTATTTTTGGGAGGCGACGGTCATCGCCGAGATCGCCAATCTCAATATCGGCTCGCGGCCCGCGTCACGCACCAATTCGCGACGGATCGAGGATCTGCGGGCGATCCCCTGGGTGTTCGGCTGGGCGCAGTGCCGGTTGATGCTGCCGGGCTGGTACGGCTTCGGCGCCGCGGTGGCGGCCTGGCTCGCGGCCGCCCCGGGGCGCGATGTCGCGATGCTGCAGGAGATGAACCGGGAATGGCCGTTCTTCCGCACCCTGCTGTCCAACATGGACATGGTGCTCTCCAAAACCGACACCGCGATTGCCTCGCGCTATGCCGAGCTGGTCGAGGACAAGGCCTTGCGCGAGGCGATCTTCCCACGCATCTGCACCGAGCTTGACGCCACCATCAAGGCGCTGCTGGAGATCACCGGGCAGCAGAGCCTGCTCGAGGCCAACCCGCTGCTGGCCCGTTCGATCAGCCACCGCTTCCCCTATCTGAACCCGCTCAACCATGTCCAGGTCGAGCTGCTGAAACGCCGCCGCGCCGGCGACGCCGACCCGCGGGTCGTCGAGGGCATCCACCTGTCGATCAACGGCATCGCGGCGGGGTTGCGGAACAGCGGGTGACGGCACAGCTCGTCACGGTGGGCCCGGGGGACGTCGTCTGCTTCCCGGAACGGTGGTGAAATGCCGCAGCCTAGTGGCGCGTTCTAATTGTCTAGAAAGAATAATCGAGAGATTAATACTTGATTATGAATCGGACGGCATACTAGAAATAAGTCTACGTAGTTATTGAATGTAATTTCAATCGGGGGGACGCATACCGATGCGGTTGTGGTTTAGGGCGGCTGCTGCCGCCGTCGGTTTGGGCGTGCTTCTCTCGGGGTGCCAATCGAGCGTTCCGCAAGCCGAAAATTTCCCTAATCAGCGACAATTTATCGTCATGTCGATGGCGCAGTGGCAGATTCTGGCGAACTGGACCGTGACCCAGTTGGGCCCGTCGCTCCCCGCGAATCGGCGTGTCAACGTCCATGCCTCGAGCGTGACGCCGTTCTCCAGGGCCTACGCGCAATTCCTGGCAACGGCGCTGGTCCATCACGGTTACGTCGTCGGCCCCGGCGATGGCGTGGCGACGGTGCATTTCAGTGTTCAGGTCGTCGATCACGGCTATTTTGCCGCTGCGCCGCTCACCTTCTCGCTCGCGGGGACGCTCGCCGGCGCGTCGACCTGGGTGGCTTTCAACAACGCCACCAAGGTTGTTCCGCTCGGCGCACCGCCGATCGGCCTCGCCATCGGCGCCATGGCCGATGCGCACCGCATGTTCCTGCCGCAGCCGACGGATTCGGAAATCGTCGTCACGACGTCGCTCGGCAATGGCGAGCAGCGCTACGCCGGCCGCAGCGATGTCTTCTATATCAGCGGTGCCGATCGGAGCGAATATGAGTCGGGCGGCGATGCGGATGCCGATCTCTTGGTTTCTCAGGCGAATCATTGACGCCAAATTGCCGGGTCGGTGTCGAGCACCAGGACCTTTGGTCAAAGGATATGGGCTGATGGGATTAAAGCAAACCAGCGCTGCAATTCTCCTGTGCGCAGCATTCGTGCTCGCCGGCTGCCAGACCGGCGTGCCGCAGGCGCAGGACATTCCCACGAAGTCGCAGCTCGTTCTCAACTCTGCGGGCCAATGGCAGGTGTTGGCGGGTTGGACGGTCACGCAGCTGAGCGGGTCATTGCCGGCTGATCGTCGGATCGCGGTGCAAGCGCCGGACGACTCCGCGTTCGCCCGCGGCTTCTCAGAACTGCTTGCGACGGAATTGGTCAAGCGTGGCTATATCGTCACCAGAGCCGAGGGTGCGCCGCTCCTCCATTTCGATGTCGAGGTCGTCGAGCACGGCCATATTCCCCCGCCCCAGCCGCTGGCATTCACTTTCTTGGGCGCGCTTGGCGGTGTCGGTGCCTGGGCTCTCGATACCAACGGAGTGCAGCCGGCTCTCGCCGTTGCCACCGGACTCGCGGTCGGCCCGGCGATCGATCTGAAGCGCGGCTATTTCCCGGCGCCTTCCGACACCGAGGTCTCCGTTACAACCTCGATTTCGCGCTCCGGGCTGCGCTATGCAGCCCGGAGCGACGTCTTCTATATCTCAAAATCCGACAAGGGAGATTATGTCGGGTCTGATCTCGACATTCAGTCCGCAAGCCTGACGGGAGAATTCCCCTAAGCGCTTCGCTCCCACTGCGTTCGGGCGGTCATGACCAGCTGCTACAACCGTATCGCCGGGCAGAGCATCGCCCGCATCGAGGCGCTCAGCGACGGGGTATTCGCGGTGGCGATGACCCTGCTGGTGCTCGATCTCCATGCCCCGGCCAAGGAAGCGATCGCCAGCGAGGGGGCGCTGCTGAATGCGCTCGCCGCGCTGGCGCCGAAGCTGGTGGTCTATCTCATGAGCTTTCTGACGCTCGGCATCTTCTGGGTCGGGCAGCAGACCCAGCTCAATCATACCGGCCGCGCCAATCGCGACCTCGCTTGGCTGCACCTCGCCTTCCTGTTCGCCGTCACCCTGATGCCGTTCTCGACCATCGTCATGAGCGGCTTCATCGCCTATCGGGCGGCGCTGCTGCTGTATTGGGGCAATATCCTGCTGCTCGGGGCGCTGCTTTACGCGACCTGGAGCTACGCCGGCCGCGAGCAGTTGCTGTCGGCCGAGGTGACGGAGGATATCCGGCAGGGCGTGCGCGGCCGGATCGTGGTCTCGCAATCGCTCTACGCCGTCGGCGCCGCGCTCTGCCTGGTCAATACCTATTGCAGCCTCGCCTTCATCATCCTGGTGCAGCTCAACTACGCGATCGCGCCGCGGCTGCCCTGGCATCGGCGGTAAGGTCGTCGCGACGGCTCAGGCGCTGTGCCGGGCGGGGCCGCGGTCCTTGTTCTTGACCCGGCGCAGCGGCAGCACACGGCAGTTCTTCTTGAAATAGACGATCTCGACCAGGGTCGGCCAGATTTCGAGCGAGGAGCGGATCAACCCGACCTCGTCGTCGACGATCCTGCTGACGTTCTGCTGGAAGAAATCCGGCTCGAAATCGTAGAAGGTCCGCAGCAGGTTGGCGGCGAACAGGCCGAGCGCGTCGCGGCGTTCGGGAACCTTCGCCTGGGCCCGCGCCGCCAGCAGGCGAGCGTGCAGCGATTGGGCGGCTTCGAGGATTTCCTGGGTATCCTGGGAGCTGACCGCACCGTCATAGTCGAAGGCGATCGTGAGCTCGTCGGTGCGGCGCAGGGTCTCGCGGATCTTGCGTTTCAGCAGCCCGCAGATCGCCTCGTTGAGGATCTCCGAGGGCAGCGGGTTGCGCATATAGTTGTTCTTGATATGGGTCTGTGCGGAATCGACATGGGCCGCCGCGATGTTCGGCTGCTGCACCCAGAGTCGGTAGATGTAGTCCTCGAAGCGCAGCCGCGTCGGGAAGAACGGCGGCAGGCCCGTGCGGTTGTCATAGCCGGCGACGCCGCAATCCATGCGCCAGTTGCGATTGGTGACGCAGGGGCGGAAATTGACCAGGACATAGGTGTCGTTGATCGCCTCGACATTGGTACGCTCGCTGTCCTCCAGGAACATCTCGACGTAATCGACGGCGTCGATGTCGTTGGTGCCGCTGCGGAAGGTCTGCGCCATCTTGACGATGGCGCTGCGCGACACCTTGCCCTCCTGCAGATAGAGCGAGTTCTCGCGCGCCAGGCCGAGCGAATTGTTGGATTCGAGATCCATGGCGGTATCCGCCAGATGCTCGCCGCGCTGGTAATTGGCCGGCGCCTCGCCCGCGGGCTTGCCGAGGATGTCGCGGAACGATTGCAGGATGTCGAAGGATTTGCGGGTGTGGCCGTTGGCGCCGGGCGGCAGCAGCTTGCCGCGGCTGATCTCGTTCTCGCCCAGCGATTCCGGGCTGTCCTCGATCAGGCCGTAGGGGCGCATGTCGTCATCGGCGCTGACCATCAGGTCGCCCAACGTGTACATCAGGCTGAAATTGCGGTTGCCGCCATAGCTCGGCCGGAACAGGTTGCGCACCAGCACGTCGAGTTTGCGGTCGCGCAGGCGACGGCAGATATAGGCGATGAACTGTTCCTTCTCGGCCGGGCCGACATAGAACAACTCGTTGTGGGTCCGGGTGTTCTCCAGCCGGGAGAAATACTTCTCGTGATTGGCCACCGAGGAATCGTCGAAGACGATCAGCGGCGCGGTGTGGCCATTACGCCAGAAATTCTCGTCATAGGCTTCGACAGTCTCGCTGACGTCGCGCAGGCGATAGGTGGGGACGACGAATTGTAGGTCGCAATCGATCATGGTACGCGGCACACTCCAGGCCCAGGAAGTTGCCCGCCGCGACGGGGGGATGTCGCGTCGTGGGGCGGCGCTTTATCGCGCCGCGAACCATAAGATTTCGCGTCGGAACTGGGGGCTGGCCCATAAGAAAGCCATGAGCCCCTGGACCCTCTCCCCCCAATGGGCGCTGAGGGAATAACGCAGCCAGCTTTTGAGATGTAGGGAATGAAGCGTGGCGCTACCCGCGGACCGTGCTCGGCCCGGCTTCGGACTTCACGAAATCGACGAAGGCGCGCAGCGGGGCCGGCATCAGGCGGCGGCTCGGATAATAGAGCGAGGGGCCGGGGAAGCTCTGCCACCACTCGGCCAGCACCGGCGCCAGCCTGCCGTCTGCCAAGGCGGCAGCCAGGAATTCATGGAAGCTGGCGAAAATGCCGAGGCCGGCGATGGCGCAGGCCAGTTGCAACTCCACGGTATTGGCGACGAGCAGGCTGCTCGGATTGACCCGCACGATCTCGCCGGCGCGTTCGAATTCCCAGGGCGGCATCACGCCGCTGGCGAAGCGATGGCGGATGCAGGGGTGGGAGAGGAGCTCGCTCGGATGCGCTGGCTGGCCGTGCGCGGCGAGATAGGCCGGGGCCGCTGCCGCGGCGAAGCACTGGATGCGCGGCCCGATCGGCACCGCGATCATGTCCATCTCCAGCCGCTCGCCATAGCGGATGCCGGCATCGAAGCCGTCGCCGGGGATATCGACGAAACTGTCGTCGGTGACGATCTCGAGGGCGATGCCTGGATACGCTGCCAGGAAGCGTGCGGCCAGCCCGGGCAGGATCTCGCGGGCCACGATAGTGGGGACGTTGAGGCGGAGCGTGCCGGTCGGGCTGTCGCGAAACTCAGCGACGGCTTCGAGCGAGGCCGCGACTTCGCCGAGCGCCGGCAGCAGGCGGTCGAGCAGGCGGGACCCTGCGTCCGTCGTCGTGACGCTCCGCGTCGTCCGATTGAGCAGACGCAGCCCGAGCCGGGTTTCCAGCCGCCTGACGGCATCGCTCAGGCTCGACGGCGAAGCGCCGCGCAGCTTGGCGGCGCCTCTGAAGCTGCGGGCGCGGGCGACCGCGGCGAAGACGTCGAGATCGGCAAGATCGATTGCGTTCATTGTGCGGGTTTCCGGACAGCCTGTTCGCTTTGTAGCGGATTATCAATCATCGCGGCAGGGCGCATCTCTTCTGTCGTTCCCGGGCACGATCGTGCCGGGCCTTACCTTAAGGAACACGACATGCAACAGCGACACCTCGGGGCCACCGGTCCCAATACTTCCGCCCTCGGCCTCGGCTGCATGGGCATGTCCGGGATGTATGGGCCGTCGGATCGCGCCGAGAGCATCGCGACGATCCACGCCGCGCTCGATGCCGACATCGACCTGATCGATACCGGCGATTTCTACGGCATGGGCCATAACGAGCTGCTGATCGCCGAGGCGCTTAAACGGGTTCCGCGCGACCGCTATCGCTTGAGCGTCAAATTCGGTGCCTTGCGCGATCCGGCCGGTGGTTGGTCGGGCTTCGACGGTCGGCCCGCAGCGGTCAAGAATTTCCTCGGCTACTCGCTGCAGCGGCTCGGGGTCGATCATATTGATATCTACCGCCCCGCCCGGCTCGACCCCAATGTCCCGGTCGAGGAGACGATCGGCGCCATCGCCGAGCTGGTCCAGGCCGGCTATGTCCGCCATATCGGCTTGTCCGAGGTCGGCGCCGAGACCCTGCGTCGCGCCGCCGCCGTGCATCCGATCTGCGATCTCCAGATCGAATATTCGCTGATCTCTAGAGGGATGGAGACCGGGATCCTGCCGACCGCCCGCGCGCTCGGCATCGCCGTCACCGCCTACGGCGTGCTGTCGCGGGGACTGATCAGCGGTCATTGGCATAAGGACGCCCTGACGCCCGCGGATTTTCGTGGCCATAGCCCGCGGTTCCAGGGCGAAAATCTCGACCGCAACCTGGCCCTGGTCGAGGCCTTGCGCGCGGTCGCCGCGGCCAAGGGCGCGACGGTTGCTCAGGTCGCCATCGCCTGGGTCATGGCACAGGGCAGCGATATCATCCCGGTGATCGGCGCCCGTCGTCGCGACCGGCTCGCCGAGGCACTGGGCGCCCTCGACCTGACGCTCGATCCGGCTTCGCTCATTGCGATCGAGCAGGCGGTGCCGCACGGGGCCGCAGCGGGCGACCGCTATCCCGAAGCCGCGATGGCGGCACTCGACAGCGAACGGGGCTAGCGCGCCCGTTCCAACTGAAACGTCAAATGCCGGCGCACCGTCGGCCATTCCGGTGCGATGATGGTGTAGACGCAGGTATCGCGCAGGGTGCCGTCGGGCATGCGGATGTGGTTGCGCATGATGCCGTCGAGCTTGGCGCCGAGCCGTTCGATCGCCCGGCGGCTCGGGTGGTTGAAGAAATGAGTGCGGAACTCGACGGCGATGCACTCCAGGCTCTCGAAGGCATGGCCGAGCAGCAGCAGTTTACATTGGGTGTTGAGGGGGGCGCGCTGGACCGAGCGGCGATACCAGGTCGAGCCGATCTCGACCCGGCGGTTGACCGCGTCGATGTTCATATAGGTGGTCATGCCGACGGCGCGGCCGCTCGCCGGCTCGATCACGGCGAAGGGGAGCATGCTGCCGGCGGCGCGCAGGGCCAGTCGGCGTTCGATCTCCGCCGCCATCTCGACGGGCGAGGGTATTTTGGTATACCAAAGCCGCCAGAGTTCGCCGTCGGCGACGGCCTCGACCAGATCCTCGCAGTGCCGCGGCGCCAGCGGCTCCAGGCGGGCATGGGTTCCGGACAGGGTGACGAGATCGGGCCAGCTCATGGGCAATCCTCCTGCCGCCTGTTTAGCGGAAGCGGGGTGCGACGGCGAGCCTCAGGTTTCGAGTCAGAATTTATATATTATATGAGATAAACATATAATATATTATCTATTCGAGTGTTGCCGCTGCCCGGGTAAGATCGCCCGTTTTTCGGTTACGCAATCGCCACACAAGAGCGGGTATCCCATGTCCAAGAAAGAATTGCACCCCGAGACCATCGTCCTCCACGCCGGTTGGCGCGCCGACCCGGCCACGGGTTCCGTCGCGCCGCCGATCTACCAGACGACCTCTTACCAGTTCAAGAGCACCGAGCACGCCGCGAACCTGTTCGCGCTGAAGGAGCTCGGCAACATCTACACCCGCCTCGGCAACCC
>CAIUCF010000016.1 GCA_903897565.1 uncultured Rhodospirillales bacterium
GCTCGCGCGCCAGGCGCCGGCCGGCAGTTTCTGGGTCGTCATCGCCGTGATCGTGCCCGCCGAGGGCGTGACATGGACGATGACCGGCAGGGTCTCGTCGATGCCATCGAGCTCGTAGCCCGTGAAATCGATCTCGAACAGCTCCGGTGACGACGCCGGCGACCGTCCGGCATCGACGGCGGTCACCGGCCCGGTCCAGGTCGCCGCCGTCCGCCCGGCGGGCGGAATTTCGGGCGAATCCAGGAAGGCGTTGAGCCGATAGGCGAGACGAACCGGCTGGTCGGCCTTGACCGGGGTTTCCGGAACCCAATAGGCGACCATGTTGTCGTTGACGTCGTCATCGCTCGGGATTTCGACGAGTTGCACCGATCCGGCGCCCCAATCGCCCTGCGGCTCGATCCAGAAGCTCGGCCGCTTTTCCTGGATATTCACGAGGTCCTGGTAGTCGGCGAAGTTGCGGTCGCGCTGGAACAGGCCGAAGCCCTTGGGGTGCTGGTCAGCGAAGCTGCTGACGCGCAGCTGGCGCGGGTTGAGCAATTGGCGCCAGATCCATTCACCCTGGCCGGTCAGCATCTGCAGCCCGTCGGAATCATGATCCTCGGGACGAATATCGGCGAACGGGCGATTGCGCGGCTTGCCGTGGAGATACATCGAGGTCAAGGGCGCGAAGCCCGGCTTCTTGATATCGAGGCGAGGATAGAGAACCGCGTCGATATCGACCGTGGTGGTTGCGTCCGGGGTGATCGTGAAGCGATAGGCACCCGTCGTGCTCTTGCTGTCGAGCAGCGCATAGACGGTGATCGCGGTATCGTCCACCGCGGGCTTGACGATCCAGAAATGTGAGAAGACCGGAAATTCCTCGCCCTCGGGCTCCGCGCAATTGATCGCGAGACCGCGCGCCGACAGTCCGTATTGCTGGTTGCGTCCGAGCACCCGGAAATACGATGCGCCCTGGAAGACGATGACCTCGTCGTATTTCTTCGAGGTGTTGATCGGGAAATGCAGGCGGAAGCCGGCGAAGCCGAGATCGGCGGGCAGCGGCTGGTCGAACTTGTTGCTGCCATAGTCGAAATTATCGGCGACGTAGGAGACCGGGGTCGCCGCGCCGTTCTCTACCGTATAGACGGTCACCTTGCTGGCGTAGATGAAGCCGCGGTGGAAGAACTCGGCGCGGAACAGCCCGCTGTCGATCCACATCGCCCGGTCATGGCGATAATTGATGTCACGATAATGATCGTAGTCGAGCTTTTTGAGCTCGGCCGGCAGCGGATCGGACTGGTCCTGATACGCGGTGGTGGCAAGCTGTGCCGCCATGCTCTGGACGGTGTCGAACGAGAACGGCGGCGCCGCAGGCTTCGCCGGCGGCCCGGCCGGCGCGAGCGGCGGCTGCTGCGCTGCGGCAGGATTCGCGCTCAGAGCCGGGAAAGCGGCGGCGGCGGTGGCGGTCGCGATGAAATAGCGGCGGGTGACATGCATGACTAGGCCGGACCTGTGACGGCATCGAGGAAGATGCGGGAAGTCGTTGAAGCAGTGGGGCGAGAGAGGCAAGCATTATTTGCGTGGCGGGACAACGGGTCACGCGGGCAGGAAGGCATGGTCGTTCCTATATCGGTCGGCCGAGGGCCGGCGCTTCCCACCGGATTCGGTAGGATGCGCCAGTTTCATCATTGCCGGCACTCTATCCTAATCCTCTTAAGAGATTGTTTGTTTTATGGTCTCGGAGAATAGTTCGAATCAGGGAGTTTGTCATGCCTAGGGGCATTCTTCGGGTGATCGCGGGGCTGCTGTTTGCCTTTCCGGTCATGATGGCAACCGCGCAAGAGTCACGGCCGCGCGGACCGCTGCCGGGTGTCGCGGCGCCTGGCGCGATATCGGCGGCGCCCCCAGTGCCGAACGTCCACCGTCCGGCACCACCGCCCGTCCCGTCGACGCCGGTCATTTCACCGACCGCACGGCTCTATATTGCTGCGCTGCAACGGGCGTTACCGTCGCATGGCTATCACCCCGGCCCCGAAACGGGGCGGCTCGACAAGCGGACCATCGCCGCGATCAAGGCGTATCAGCGCGATGCCGGACTTCCGCTCGATGCGCGTTCCGAGATGAATCTCAAGACGACGCTCGACAGCGTCAATTTCGTCAAACCGCCGATCCTCGCCCATTGAGGATCGGTGGCAAGACGGTAACAGCCTAGTCGCGGTTGCGGACCACGATTTTGCCGATGGCATTGCGTGACGCGAGCTGCTTGATGGCCTCGCCGCCCTTGGCGAGCGGAAAATACTGCGAGATCAGCGGCTTGAACTTACCCTGCTCATAGAGCGCCATCAACGCCTCGACATTGCGGCGGTGATGCGCCGGATCCTTGGCGGTGAACGCCCCCCAGAACACGCCGACGATGTCGCAGCCCTTGAGCAGCACCAGGTTCAGCGGCGGCTTGGGGATGCCGGAAGGGAAGCCGACCACGAGATAGCGGCCCTCCCAGGCGATCGAGCGCAACGCCGGTTCAGCATAGTCGCCGCCGATCGCGTCGAAGATCACATTGGCGCCGGCCTCGCCGACCGCCGATTTGAACAATTGCGCCAGCGCCTTCTGCGCCGCCGGGTCGCTACCGGGATCGCGCGGGTAGACGACGGTGGCGTCGGCCCCGCGTTCGCGGCAGATCGCGGCCTTCTCCTCGGAAGAGACCGCGGCGACGACGCGGGCGCCGAGCGCCTTGCCGAGATCGATCGACGCGATGCCCACGCCACCCGCGGCGCCGAGCACCAGCAAGGTCTCGCCGGGTTTGATTCTCGCCCGGTCGACGAGTGCGTGATAGACGGTGCCGTAGGTCAGGAGCAGCGACGCCGCATCGTCGAAGGACATCGAATCGGGAATCTTGAAGGTATCCTGGGCCGGTGCCAGTGCCGCCTCGGCCATGCCGCCATGCACGGTCACGGCGAGGACGCGGTCGCCGACCGCGACGCTGGTGACACCGTCACCGATGGCGCGCACGGTGCCGGCGACTTCCGAGCCTGGCGCGAACGGCCGCTTCGGCTTGAACTGATAGCGATCCTCGATGATCAAGGCGTCAGGATAATTGACCGAGCAGGCCTCCACCGTGACGACGACCTGGCCGGGACCAGGGACGGGCCAAGGCACGTCGACGAGGGTGAGGGTCTCCGGACCACCGGCTTGGATGCTGTGCAGGGCTTTCATGGACCACTTCTCTTTGGGCTGCGCGGGGAGGGATCGGACCGGCGCGGATGATCCGCTCAAGCCTCCCATGGTGTCAACCGCCGGATGCGTTGCTGTCCGCGCGCCGTGCTGCGTCGCGGAAGCCGCGGATTGACAGGCCTGGGGTGGATCGCCATGGTTTGCGCCTTAAATTTCCGTCTTTGCAAAGCCGAGCCATGACCCAAGATCTCGAAGCCACCATCAACGCCGCCTGGGAACAGCGCGGCGACATCAACACCGGCACGGGCGGCGCCATCGCCGAGGCC
>CAIUCF010000017.1 GCA_903897565.1 uncultured Rhodospirillales bacterium
CGAGACTGAACTGATGGGTGACCAGCGAGTCGAACTTCACGCGCCCGTTCTCGATAATCCGCATCAGCCGCGACATGCGATCCTTGCCGCCGGGGCACGTCGACGTGACGATCCGCTTGTTGGCGAGCCCGGCGCCGAAGGCATCGAGCGGCACCAGCACGTCCTTCGAATAAATACCCACGCTCGATACCGTGCCGCCCGGCCGAACGCAGGCGAGACAGCCCGCCAGGGTCTCGGTCAGGCCGAGGCATTCTAGCGCGACATCGGCGCCGGCACCGTGGGTCAGGCGCATGACCTCGGCGACGACATCGGTCTGGCGCGGATCGAAGGCGAGATCGGCGCCCATCAACAGCGCCTTCTCGCGCCGTGCCGCGACCGGATCGACCGCGATGACGAGCCCGGCGCCGAGCTGACGGGCGCCGGCCGTCGCGCACAGCCCGATCGGCCCCTGCGCGTAGACCACCACGGTATCGCCGATCTTGATGCCGCCCTGCTCCGCCGCGGAGAACCCGGTGCTGACGATGTCCGGCACCAGCAGGACTTCCTCATCCGTGACCCCGTCGGGGATGACGGCCATATTGGCCTGGGCGTTGGGCATGATGAAATATTCGGCCTGGCAGCCGTCGAGATAATTGCCCAGCATCCAGCCGCCCGCCGCCTTGCCGCCGCATTGCGAATGATGGCCCATCATGCACGAGCTGCACTGGCCACAAGGCGTCGTCGCCGCGCAGAGCACGCGCTGGCCTTCCTTGTAGCCCTTGACCTGAGAGCCGACCTTTTCCAGGATCCCGATCGGCTCATGCCCGATCGTCAATCCCTTGGCGACCGGATATTCGCCCTTGAGGATATGGATATCGGTACCGCAGATCGTCGTCGTGGTAATGCGCACCAGGGCATCGGTCGGGCCGACATCGGGAATGGGCTTCTCGTCGAGGACGATGCGTCCGACTTCGGCAAAGACTGCGGCTCTCATTTTCGGCATTGGTTCAGCTCCCTCGGCTCGTTTCTTGGTTTTGCTTGGTGTCAGTTCATTGCCGGCAGCGCGTCCTGCGCCTGCAGGAAGTCGAGTGACGCGGTGTCGCGCATCACGGCTTCCGGCGTGCGGAATTGCGCGGCGTTGCGGCGTTCCTCCGGCGTATCGATCTGCGCCTGCATATAGGCGCCGAGGTGGCGGGCGCGGGCGATGATGCGGCGGCCCTCTGCCGACCGTTCACTCTCGAAGGCCAGCAGGCTGCTCGCGACATCCCCGTCGCCGGATTGCAGCGCCGTCACCAGGGAGAAGGCGTCGCGCGCCGCCTTGGTGACCCCGGCGCCGACATGCGGCCGGGCAACGAACGCGGCATCGCCGATCAGCGCGACCCGGCCGATCGCCATGCGCGGGGTTTCGAGGTCATAGATCGGCTGGAAGAACGGCTGCACGGTCAGGTCTACCAGCGCGGCGAATTGCGGCGACAGGACCCGGCCGGCGGCATCGCGCATCGCCGCCACGACCTCGGACCGGATCAGCGGCGGCGGGATCGAGATGTCGTGGACCGTGCCGGCCGCGTCGCGCAACAGCTCGGCGAGGACCGCGGTATTGGCGGGGCGATACCAGACCCAATTATACCGCCGATGCCCGACCCTGGTGTCATTGCCGGGGCCGGCGACGGGATAGCCGAGCATCTGCTCGCCGTCGGGCAGGGAAAACGCGAAGGTCCTGAACAGATCGGCGCGGAGATCGGTGGCGATCCGAGCCTCGTCGACCAGGCCGCGCCAGGCGATATAGCCGACATAGGCCGGCTGCGATGCCGGGAAATACTGCGCGCGGACCGCTGAGCGCAACCCGTCGGCGCCGACCAGCAGATCGGCCTCGGCGTGGCTGCCATCGGCAAAGCCGGCGACGGCGACAGCCCCCTCCTGCGCGATCCCGACCACATGGCGGCCCTTGTGATAGCGGTCGTCGGGAATGCGCGACCGCAGTTCCTGATAGAGCCTATCCCATGACGTCAGGATCTGCGGATGCTGGCGTCGCGCCTCCACACTGCCGTCGCGGGCGAACACGCAGCGGCTTTCGACCGCGACGCCGAGATCCGGCGGAATATCGATCCCTGCTTCGCGAAGGACGGCGAACAAATCGGGATGGGTCACGATCCCAGCCCCGCGCCCGGCGAGTTCGCTCTCGACCCGCTCGAACACGTCGACCGACCAGCCGTGGCGCCGCAACAGCAGCGCCACGATCAGGCCCGAGATCGATCCTCCAATGACGATGGCAGTTTTATCCGGTCCTGGGGACATTACCGGTCTTACCTTATTTATCGTTTGATAAATACGGTATGTCGACCATAGCCCCGTGTCAAGCCAGTGCGAGGCGCTCGCGGACGACGTCGTCCATAACGGCCGGCAGGGCCGTGAGCATCGCCAATACGGAAGTTTCGATGAAGCTCGGGAGCGGCAGATGCACCGGCGATTTATAAATCTCGCGGCGGACGCCGTAGTAGAAGATGCCGCTGTGGAACAGCCAGAACGCCTCCAGCTCGGCCGCGGTGATGTCCATCTCACCCGCCGACGGTAGCCCCTGTTCCCGCCGGATCTCGTTGCAGATCCGCCGGATCAGGTGATCCTCGACGAAGCTGATCCACATCGCGTTGATCTGCAGCCCCTTGAGGCCCGAGAACAGGTAGATGCGCAACCAGTCCGGCGAGAAGATCACCTCGGTATAGCGGGTATAGAACTCGATCAGCCGCTCGCGCAGCGGTCGGCTGTGATCGCCGATCAGATCGCTCCAGTCGGCGCGCCAACGACCGACATAGACGGTCTGGTAGACCTCGCGGATCAAATCGTCCTTGGTCGGGAAGTAATTGTAGATCAGCGGCTGGGTCACGCCGAGTTGCTTGGCGAGATCGCGGGTGCCGCCGTCGAAGCCGTGCTCGGCAAAGAACGAGATCGCCCCCTGCAGGATCTGTTTGCGGCGATCCACCGAGGAGAGGCGTTGCCGCGGCCGCGCCGCAGCGGTCTTGACGATCGCGCGCCGCGCCGCCCCGGCCATCCTCAGCGCGGCTCGCTTGCCGGATAGTTCAGTTCGATGGTGACGCCGGACGGGTCCTCGACGAAGACCTGATAGAGGCCGAGCGACGGCACTTCGCGCTCGCGGCAGGCAATCCCGAGCTGTTGCAGGCGGCCGCGCAAGCCGACCCACCCGGTCGCCTGGAAGGCGATATGGTCGACCGCACCGCTGCCGCTCAAACCGTCGAGGCCGCGGTCGCCGAGATAGGCTTTCAATCCTTCCGGATTGTTGGGATCGATGCCGATGACATGGACCGTGCCGTATTCGGCCTCGTCGTCGCCGAGATACAGCCACAGTCCGGGAAAATCGAAGGGCGGCCGGTAGCCGACCCGGAAGCCCAGGGCTTGCGTGTAGAACCGCTCGGTCGCCGCGATGTCCTGCGTCCGGATCGAATAATGGGCGAGTTTGCTGATACCCATATGCCCTCTCCAGGCTTGTTGTTGATCGACTGATAAATCAATGCGGCCGCAAACGCAATTGGGCGGCGCCGGAGTCCGCTCAGGCGCCCCGCAGGACCTTGCCGGGGTTCAAGGTGCCATTCGGGTCCAGCAGGTGCTTTAGCCGGCCCATCAGCGCGATCTCCTCCGCCGTCCGGGTCACGTCGAGATAGTCGCGCTTGTCCAGGCCAATGCCGTGTTCGGCCGAGACGCTGCCGGCGAGCGGCCGCAGCAGGCCATAGACCATATCGTCCACGGCGTGGTGGTCGGACTCGTCGCCGGTATGGATGCAGACGTGGAGATTGCCGTCGGCGACATGGCCGAACACCACGAGCGCCGCGCCGGGCCAGCGCGCGTCCAGCGCGGCGCGCAGCTGTCCGAGATAACCCACCATCGCGACCTGCGGCAGGCTGATATCGTAGAGGAACAGCGGCCGCAAGCCCCCGACCAGAGCCTCGATATCGTCGCGGATCGCCCACAGCGCGTGGGCCTGGGCGTCGCTGGTCGCCAGCGTGGCGTCGGTGATCAACCCCTGCTCCCACGCCGCTTCGAGGATGAGTTGCAACTGGTCTTGGGCGTGGCGCGACACGATTTCGATCAGGATGTGGAACGCATGTTCTCCGTTGAGCGGCGGCTGGTGGCGCCCCGAGGGCAGCACGGCGTCGAGGAAACTCGGCCACATCACCTCGAAACTGGTCAGCGCGCCGCTGCTCTCGCGACCGGCCAGTGCCAGCAACGCCAGCACCGCGTCGAAATCGCCGGCACCGAGCCAGGCGGTCGCGCGCACGCCCGGCTCCGGCCGTAACCGCAGCACCGCCCGCGTGACCACACCCAGGGTGCCTTCGGAACCGATGAACATCTGCTTCAGGTCGTAGCCGGCATTGTTCTTCATCATCCGGTTCATGTTGCTCAGGACGGTGCCGTCGGCGAGCACGACTTCGAGGCCGAGGATCTGGTCACGGGTCATGCCGTAGCGCAGCACGCTGTTGCCGCCGGCGTTGGTCGCGATCGTGCCGCCGATCGTGGCCGAGCCGCGGGCGCCGAGATCGACCGGATAGGTCATCCCGGCCTCGAGCGCCGCCTCCTGGACGCGCTGCAGCGGCACCCCGGCCTGCACGATCATGGTGCTGCCGGGAATATCGATCGCCTCGATCGCCGTCATCCGCTCGAACGACAAGGCGACATCTCCAGCGCGGGTTTTGCCGCCGCTGACGAGGCCGGTGCGGCCGCCCTGCGGGATCACGGCGACCCCATGGGCGTCGCAATAACGCAGGATCGCCGCGACCTCCGCCGTGCTAGCCGGACGGACGATGCCGAGCGCCGCCATCGCCGGGCCCGGCGGATAGGTGTCGTGCCGGGCGGCGACGTCTGCTCCGACCAGGACATGGTTCTCGCCGACGATCGCCGCGAAATCACGCAGCACGTCACGCTCGCGCGTCACGGCGCGCTAGCCGCGTTCGGCGTAGATCGTGGCTTCGATCGCCCCCAGCATCTCGATCACATGCGCATCGAAGAACGGCAGGATCTGGGTACCAACCGCCACGCTGATGCCGTTGCTCGGATCGATCCAGTAATAGGTATTGGCGATGCCGGCCCAGGACAGGCTGTTGGCGGCACGGCCGCCCGGGAACGCCACGCCGTTGATCGAGAAGCCGAGGCCCCAATGCATCGGCATCCCCGGGATCGCCGGCACCGAATTGACCCATTCCGGCATCGCGGTCTCGAAGGCGCAACAGGCCATGCCGCCGATCTGGTCGGTCGACATCAGCGCGATCGACGCCGGCGACAGGTAGCGCCGGCCAGCGATCTCGCCGCCGTTCAGGATCATCCGGGTGAACCGCAGGTAATCGCTCGGCGTGCCGAACAAGCCGCTGCCGCCCATCTCGACCTCCGGGTCCTCCGGCAGGTGGACGATTTTCGTCGACAGGCTGCCGTCCGTTCCGCGGGCATGGATGCCGGCGCGCTTGGCGCGCAGCGCCGCGCTGGGCCGGAACGAGGTGCTGGTCATGCCGAGCGGCCCGGTAATGTGCTCGGCGAAATACTCACCCAGGCTCAGGCCCGTCGCCGCCTCGATCATCAGCCCGGCATAGTCGATATTGATGCCGTATTCCCAACGCTCGCCGGGATCGAACAGCAGCGGCGTGTTGAGCCCGGCCCGCGCGCCTTCGGTGAAGTCCGGCAGCTGCATGATTTCGGCGTAGCGCTTGATCTCGGGACTGCCGAATGCGTAGCCGAAGCCCGCGGTATGGCTCAGCAGATGGCGCAATGTGACCAGCCGCTTCGGCGCCCGCAGCCGCGGTTTGCCGTCGCCATCGAAGCCGTCGAGCACCTTGACGTCGCCGAGCGCCGGCAGGAAATCGGCGGCGGGCGCGTCGAGCGACAATTGTCCGCGCTCGACGCATTGCAGCGCCGCCGTCGAGGTGATCGCCTTGGTCATCGAGGCGATCCAGAACAGCGAATCGGTGGTCATCGGCTCGGGCTTGCCGAGCGCTCGCACCCCGGCGGCGCCTTCGTAGATCAGGCCCTTGCGGTCGGACACGGCGACGACGACGCCGGGAATCTTGTTGCTGGCCACGACGCCCGCGATAATGGCATCCAGCTTCGATAAGCTCATCGTCACTCCCCTTCGGTCTCTTATTCGCGGCTCTGGCGGCCGCCCATGATGCGCCAAGGAGAAGCGGTCAGGGCCGCTCTGTCAATGATCGCATCACCGTGCGTAGCGCGGCAGTCGCCGCCGCGCCGCGATCAGAGCGACGATCGTCACGGCCGCGGCGAAGATCAGGTAGAGCCCGGGGCTGCGCGGATCGCCTGTTTTCGCCACCAGCCAGGTATTGATCATCGGCGCGCAGCCGCCGAACAGCGCGATGCCGAGCGCATAGCCGAGCGACAGCCCGATCCCTCGCCGCCGCACCGCGAACACCATGCCCATGAAGCCGGACAGCGGCGCGTTGTAGCACAGGCCCAGCACGGTGAAGCCGAGCGGGATCGCGAACAGCATCGCCGGTCCCGGCCAATATGCCAGGATCATGAAGGCCGGATAGCCCGCCGCCAGCATCGCGACGCAGGACAGGATCATGGCGATGCTGCGCTGCGAGCGATCGAAATGCCCGGCGATGTACTGGCGCAGCGGTGTCAGCGCCAGGGTCGCGACATAGAGCAGGAACACCGAACCGAGCGCCGACCCCGCCGTCATATGCAGCTGGGTCGCGGCATAGGTCGGCAAATAGACGACGAGATAGGTCTGCGCCGTGCCGATCGCGATCATGCCGGCGGCGATCGCGATCCCGGAATAGGTCGCCGGATCGCCCGGCGCCTTGGGCTTGTGCTTGTTGGCGTGATAGGCCGGCGCGTCATGCAGACGACGACGCAGCAACAGCGCCACCGGCCCGCCGATCACGCCGATGCCGAAGGCGATGCGGAACGGCTCGATATGCAATGGCAGCAGGCCGGCCCAATTGGTCAGTGCCCAGGCGACGCCCGAGGCCATCAGCCCGGCGAGGTTCTGGCTGATGCCCTGCCAGCTCGCCGCCCGTGTCTCGCCATTGGGCGAATGCTCGATCATCAGCGCCGTGGCACTGCCGAACTCGCCGCCGAGCGCGAAGCCCTGGATCAGCCGCGCCACCAGAATCCCGATCGGCGCCGCTAAGCCGATCGTCTTGAGATCCGGCATCAGGGCAATCATCAAGCCCCCCAGGGTCATCAGCGAGACGCAGAGGATCATGCAGGCGGACCGCCCCCGCCGATCGGCATACATGCCGAGCACGACGGCACCCACGGGCCGCGCGAGGAAGGGAATGCCGAACGTGGCGAAGGCGAGCAGCAGCTTGGCCGTCGGATCCTTGCCGGGAAAGAAACTCGCCGCGATCGCCGAGGCG
>CAIUCF010000018.1 GCA_903897565.1 uncultured Rhodospirillales bacterium
CATCTTCGGCAGCCTGAAGTCGAACGGCCAGGTCGTGCTGGCCAACCCCAACGGCATCTGGTTCGGCCCCGGCTCGCATGTTGACGTCGCCTCGATCGTGGCCTCGACCGCGACGGCCTCGCAGGCCGCGCTCCAGGCGTTCGCCAAGGGCGGCGCGCTGATGCTCGACACGTCGGGAAAGGCCGATGCCAGTATCGTCAATGACGGCTCGATCTCACTCGGTGCCGAAGGCCTCGCCGGTCTGGTGGCGCCGGGTGTCGCGAACAACGGTATCATTGCGGCGAGACTCGGCCGGGTCGTGCTCGCGTCCGGCACGGTTGCCACATTGGATTTCTACGGCGACGGGTTGATCAGCTTCGCCGTCGGTGGTTCGGTCACCGCGATGGCCAAGGACCATGCCGGCAAGGCGCTGAGCGCGGCGGTCGTCAACTCCGGCACGATCAACAATCCCGGCGGCACGGTGCTGATGACGGCGGCGGCGGCCAAGACGGTCGTCGACAACACCATCAACATGTCCGGCGTCGTGGTGGCGAGCGCGATCGACGCCAAGGGCGGCGAAATCGATCTCGACGGCGGCTCGGGCACGACCAATGTCTCGGGCGAGCTGGTGGCCTCGTCCACCACCGCCGCGGGCGGCAAAATCAACGTCACCGGCCACAATGTCGTGCTCGCCCCGACGGCGCGGCTCGACGTCACCGGGGCTGCCGGCGGCAGTGTCGCGATCGGCGGTAACATGCATGGCGCGGTCGGCCTCGCTCATGCGGTCGACGTGACCTTGGCGCAGGGCTCCACGATTAAGGCGGACGGCACGAACGGCGCCGGCGGCTCGGTCGCGGTGTGGTCTGACGGCACGACGAAGGCGGGTGCGACGATCACCGCCACGGGCACGACGGTCGGTGGCGCGGTCGAGACTTCCGGCCACTATCTCGATATCTCCGGCGTCAGCGTGAAGGCCGGGAGCTGGCTGCTCGATCCGATCAGCGTCGACCTGACCACGGCGGATCAGGGAAGCATTGCCTCGGCGCTGGCCGGCAATACTTCCGTGACAATCACGACGTCGTCGACGGGCTCGCCCGGTGGCGGCTTCGGCACTGTCGATGCCAATGATACAGCAGGCGACATCATCGTCGACGCCGCGGGCGGCACCGCACCCAATGGCATCGCCTGGTCGACGACCGCCTCGCTGACCCTCAATGCCTATGGCGCGGTGATCCTCGCCAGCGGCGCCAAGATCCAGGACAGCGCCGCTGGTTTCATCGGTCTCTATTCGCGCGGCGGCGTGTCGATCGCCTCGGGCGCGATCGTCTCCAATGTCGGTGCCTCTATCTACACGAGCGGCAACGCGCAGTCGGTGTATGCCGGCACGGTGTCGGGCGGGTTCGTGTCGCTCAGCGACTCCGGCGCCCTTACGGTGGCCGGCACGGGCGTGCTCACCGGGACGTCGAACGGACTCTATATGGAGACCGGCACCTTCACCGCACAAAGCGGGGCGACGCTCTCGACCGTGGGGATCATGGAGCTGTTCGGGACGACGGCCTTCACGGTACAGAGCGGCGCCACGCTCTCGACGACGAACGGCTATATCCAGGTCTTCGGTGGCGCGATCGATATCGGCGGCACGCTCAATACCAGCTATACGCAAATGTACGGCCCGAGTGTCCAGCTCGACAGCACGGCGTCGATCAGCACGACGAGCGGGGCATATTTCTCGGTGACGAGTTCGTTCGCCGTGCCGACATCGGCCACGGCGCTGGTGATCGCACCCAGCCTCGAGATCGACTATGGCGGCGGGCCGATCGGTCTCGGGACGACCGTTTCCGGGGCCGGCGCCCTCAATCTCGCGACCGGCAATCTGACTGCGCTCGGCTTCGGCGCCGGCACGGGGACCACCGCGGTCAACATCCGCGATACCGCCAGCGGCGCCGGGATCACGACCGGCGGCACTTTGGCCTTCCCGGGCACATTGACCCTATACGCAAACAGCGGCGAACTCGATATCGGCGGTGTCATCAGCTTCGTCGGTGCCGCCAATATCAGCGGTTCCTACGCCGGTGCCGGGATAAGCCTGACCGGCTCGCTGACCGGGACCGGGAGCAGCTATATCAATTTCAGCGCCAATGGCCCGGTCACGATGGATTCCGGCGCCGCGATCTCGCTGGCTTCCGGGTATGTCTCATTCTACAACTCCAATTCCGCCGCCGGCCCCGGGACCATCATAGCCGGGTCGATCAATGCCGCGTACATCTCGATTTTGGACTCCTATGCGCTGAGCCTTACCAGCGGCGCCGCACTGGTCGCCAGCACGTATTCCGGGATCGCGCTCAACGCACCCAACGACATCATTATTCAGTCCGGCGCCTCACTGACGGCCTCGGCCGGCTCGATCTCCGACGGGTATTACTACGGTTCTCACGGCCCCCTCGATATTGGCGGCACGCTGGCGGCATCGTCGGTCTCGTTCTACGGCACGACGATCGCGATCGACGCGACCGCATCGATCAGCGCCAACAGCGCCTATTTCTCCGCATCCAGCGGCTATTCGCTGCCGAGCAGTTCCACGGCGCTCGTGACAGCGCCCAGCCTCGAACTGGACTACAGCGGCGGGTCGGTCGGCATCGGGGTTACCGCGACTGGCGGTCAAGCGCTGAATTTGACCGGCTCCAACCTTTCGGCGCTCGGCATTGGTACGGTCAGCGGCACCAAGGCCCTTGTGATCACGGACGGCAACTCGCTGACGGGCTCGGGCGATATTTCGGTCGCGGGCGGCTACAGTTTTCCGGGCGTTCTCTCGTTGACGTCACAATACGGGGATCTGAATATCGGCGGCACGCTGAGCTTGACCGGGTATGGTCGTCTGGCCGCGGGTGGGGTGACGACCATCCTGGGTTCGGTGACTGACCTCGGTACGGGCAGTACGGCGGGAACACTCAGTATCAGTGGTCTCACATCGCTCGCCAGCGGTCTGTCGCTGACCAATGCCGGCGGCCTGATCAACGTCGATTCCGGTAGCAACTCGATAGCGATGGCGATCGCCGGGACGATCTCCGGCAACTCGGTGTCGATCGGCGACAATTTCGGCTTGGCGCTGGCCGGCACGGCGAGTGTCGCGTCGAACAGCTATCTGTACCTCTCCGGCACCGGCGGCAGCATCACGATCGCCAGCGGCGCGCAGGTCTCCGCGCCGAACGGCTCGGTGACCATCGGTGCAAGCGGCAGTACCGCTGCGATCGATATTGCGGGCAGCGTCGGCGGCAGCTCGATTACCGCTTACGGCGCCTCGATCCAAATCGACCCGACGGCTGCGATCACGGCGACGTATCTGGCGCATTTCTCCGCGAGCACGGCCTATAACCTGCCCTCGGGCACCGGTGTCAACGTCACCGCGCCGTATTTGGAAATCGATTATCACGGCGGCCCGATCGGCCTCGGGACCACGGCTCGCGGCACGGGTGCGTTGAATCTGAGCTCCTCCGTTCTGGCGGCGCTCGGCGTCTCCTTGAACGGCGGTACCTCGGTCAGCGGGACCAGTTTGTTCTATGTTTACGATACGTTATCCGGCGCCGAGTTCGATGTTGCCGGTCCGCTCAGTTTCCCCGGTGCGACGTCGCTCGCCGTCACCAACGGCCTGATGGCGATCAGCGGCACGATCGACGTCAACGGGACGGGCTTCTTCGGCGGCTCCTATTATGCCGACGGCAGCAGCGTGTCACTGAACGGCGCCATCGCGAATACCGGCACCAGCGGGACGATATACATCGAAGGCGGCTTGGTCCTTCCCCAGTCGTCGTCGATCACCAACGCCACCGGCTCGGTTCAGATTTATGGCGGTGCGAGCTCGAGTACCGGTTCCATTGCGGGTGATATTGCCGGCACCTCGATCGGCGTGACCGAACAGGGCGGCGTTGTGTTTGCCGTGACGGGCAGCCTTTCGGCAGCCACCAGTTCGATTTCATTCGTGTCGAGCTACGGTACGGTTGAACTCGGCGGCAGCGCGAGCAGCAGCTATTTCGCGGCCTATGGCGGCACGATCCAGATCGATTCGACGGCGTCGATCAGCGCGAATTCGGCGTATTTCTCGGCGTCGTCGGCCTATGTGCTGCCGACCGGATCGACGGTCAACGTGATCGCGCCAAACCTCGCGCTGTATTACTCCGGCGGCGAGATGGGAATCGAGACGACCGCCACGACGGGCACGCCGCTCACGCTGACGGCCGGCGAACTCGCAACACTGGGCGTCAACCTGACCGGGGGGACCTCGGTCAGCGGCACGACGTCTTTGACGTTCTACGATGGCTATTCGTCGACGAGCGCGACCATGACGGTCGCTTCGGGTCTGGTATTTCCAAGCCCAGTGTCGTTGACGGCGGCAAACGGGGTGCTCGCGATCGCGGGCGGCCTGACACTCAATGGCACGGGGTACCTCTACGGCTATCGCGGCGTCAACCTGGGCGGGTCGATTCAGGATCTCGGCACCGGGAGCACCGCA
>CAIUCF010000019.1 GCA_903897565.1 uncultured Rhodospirillales bacterium
CGCCGACGGTCGAGATCGTCTCGGCGCCAACGCCATCCTTGATCAGCTCGGCCTTGACCGCGGCGGCGCGGCGCTCGGAGAGCTTCTGATTGTACTTCACAGAGCCGACCGTGTCGGTATGGCCGGTGACGTCGATCTTCGCGATATGGCCGGCGCTGACGGTCGCGGCGGCCTGCTTGATGATCGAGGCGGCGTCTTCGGTGATGTCCGACTTGTTGAAGTCGAAGAACACCTGGAAAGCACGCTGCGGCTCCGGAGTCGGGGCAGGAGCCATCGCCGGGGCGGCGGCCGGAACCGCTGCGGGTGCTGCCGGAGGTGCCGGCGGCGGCGCGAAGTCGAAGCGGACGCCGAAGAACAGGGTGTGATCCAGCAGGTTGCCCTTGCTCGGGCTGGGCGCCAGACCGAAGCGGACGTCCGGGGTGGCGATCAGGCGATAGTCGATATCGAACTTGATCGCGTCGGTGACCGGGAACGACAGACCCGCGATGCCCTGAAGGCTGACACGGCGGCCGCTGATGCCGCCCGGTACGCTGAAGCCGCCACCGGTGACGTTGCTGTAGCCGACGCCGGCGCCGACATGGGGAACCGCGAAGCCCCACAGCGGGTACTTGTCGAAGTCGTAGATGCCGTTCAACATGAAGCTCGCGGCATGAACCTGGCCGCCGACACGGTTATGCTGATACTTGTTGAGCCGGCTGGTGAAATAATTGACCTCGCCCTCGCCGCGCCAGCCATTGCCGAACGACCAGCCGAGCGCGCCGGCGTAAGCCTGGCCGAGCTTCATGGAGGCGCTGCCTGTCGGGTTAGCCCAGGAGAGGCCAAAACCCAACTCACCATAGGGACCCTTGACCGGGTCAGCGAAAGCAGCGCTCGACAGGGCAGCGGCGGACACGACGCCCAGCAGGCCGGCCGCGAGCAATTTCAGGTTGGCTTTCATCTTTCCTCCATCGGATCAATCGAACAACGGCTACTTCGTAACGACAGGTTATCGTCGCTTCTCGACCCCGAGAACACTGTGTTTGCTCGCGACTGGTGCGGTTTTGTCTAAGGTGATGCAAAAAAAGCGCAGAAATACGGGGTAACTTCGCTAGAAACCCGGGCGAAAGCCTGTCGGCGGCCCCGCGGATTTCCCGCATGGCGGGATACCTCAGGAGCCGGACCCGGTGGATTCGGACTGTCGGGTCCGCCTGACGTCGCGCGCAGCCATACCGTGCCAACGCTTGAACGCGTGGCTGAAGACACTGAGTTCGGCATACCCGAGAATCTCGCTGATTTCGGCGAGGCTGAGCCGCGAATGCAGCACGTATTTGCGCGCCAGATCCGCCCGAACGCGGTCCTTGATGGTCCTGAAGCTTCGAGCCTCCTGGTCGAGCTGGCGCTGCAGGGTACGCACCGACATGCCGAGCGCGCGGCCGGCTTCCTCGACGCCGCAGGGCCCGAAGGGGAGGATCGCCCGGACCACGCTCTCGACCCGCTCGGCGATATCGGGATCGCCGTATTCCTGGCGCAGCATCGCGCTCGCCAATGTTCGCCGCCGCGAATCGGCGGCGCTCAGACCCGTCGACGCGGTGGCTTCGTCGATGATCAAGGCATTGCGGTCGGCGTCGAAGCGCGGGGTGACGCCGAAGACGCGACGATGATCGGTGAGATCGGCGGGAGCGGCGTGACGGAATTCGACGGCCTCGGGCTGCCAGCCGGGGCGGCAGCGGATGCGGATCTCCCGACAGAATATCGCCATGGCGTAATCCGCCATTTGAACCTCGCTCGCAGCCTGGCCGGCGGCCGAGGACCAGGATAGAGCCATGCCGCTGCCCAGCCGTTCGACCGAGACCGTCGCGACGCTGGTGTAGATATCGAAATTGGCAGCGAGATCCTCGACCATCTCGCGCACCGTCCGGGCGCCGCGCAACAGCAGCCACAACGGTCCCACGACCGCAGCGAGATGGGCGCGGCTGCCGAGGCGGAGGCCGAACGAAGGGCAACGGCATGCGACGGCCGCGTGTTCGAGAAAATCATAGGCGACCCGCCCGGGCAGCAGCAGGTCCGGGTCGTCGATCGCCTCGACGGGCATTCCCACCCCCCGCGCGATCGCAAGCGGATCGCCGCCGAGATCGCGGATCAACTCGACCGATCCGGTCAGCAGGGCGCTGCGGACGGAATTCCCGGCCATTGCCTCTTTCCTTCGATGCGGTGGCGTAAAAACACATATAAATGGCGTATCAAGTCAAGTCAATCATCGGACCTTTGGATATTGTCGCGGTTGAAACTCGGAATCGCGCCGGGAAGCAAAGCAAGAACACGATAGGGAGCCAGCATGGGCAAGGAATACCAGTCAGGCCCGAAGGTCATCATTCTCGGTGCCGGGATGTCGGGCATCCTGTCGGCGATCAAGTTGCTCGAGGAAGGTATCACCGATTTCGAAATCCTCGAGATGGGCGCCTCGGTCGGCGGCACCTGGCGCGACAATACCTATCCCGGCCTTTCCTGCGATGTCCCCGCCCATACCTATGCCTACAGCTTCGAGCCGAACTGGAAGTGGAAGGGGCTCTATGCCGAGGGACCGGAAATCCGCGAGTATTTCGAGCATTGCGCCGACAAATATGGCGTGACGCCCTATGTCCGTTTCAACACCCGCGTGACGCGGGCCGCCTATGAACAAGGCGGCTGGACCGTCGCCACGGAGGACGGGACCTTGCGCCGCGCCGACATCGTGATCAGCTGCCTCGGCGCCCTGGTCCATCCGAAATACCCGGATATCGACGGCCTCGAGAGTTTTGCCGGCGCCACCTTCCACAGCGCCCGCTGGGATCACTCGGTGCCGCTCGACGGCCGCAGGATCGGCGTGATCGGCACCGGCTCGACGGCGGTGCAGATCGCCAGCGCGCTGGCGGCGCGTTCGAGCCATTTCTCGCTGTTTCAGCGGACGCCGCAATGGGTGTGCCGCAATTTCGAGACACGTCGCCCCGACTGGCTGCGTGGGCTGCAGCGCCGCTTTCCCATCCTGTCGAAGATGACCGGGGCGATCCAGCGCTTCATGTTCGAGCACACCTTCTCGGCGGCCGTCTCCGGCAACAAGACGATGATGAAGCTCGTCGAGTACATGACCCACAAGAACCTGGACAAGGTCCGCGACCCGGTCCTGAAAAAGAAGCTGACGCCGAACTACAAGATCGGTTGCAAGCGGCTGATCTTCTCCGACACCTTCTATGACGCCATCCAGCATCCCCATGCCGAGTTGGTCACGGAGGCGATCGCGCGGATCGAGCCGCGCGGTGTGCGGACAAAGGATGGTCGCCTCCATGAACTGGACGTGCTGGTGACGGCGACAGGCTTCCACGCGCTCGACTATACCCGCAACTTCACGGTCACCGGCGAGCAGGGCCAGAGCCTCGGCGATATCTGGGCGAACGGCGCACGCGCCCATCGTTCCGTGACGATTGCGGGCTTCCCCAATTATTTCATGGTGATCGGCCCCTTCAGCCCGATCGGCAACTTCTCGCTGACCGGGATTTCCGAGATCCAGCTCCGCTACATCATGACCTTCATCCGCATGATCAAACGTCGCGAGATCCGCCGGGTCGACACCAAGTCCGGCGCTCAGGACCGCTACAACACTTTGCTCCAGGACGGGCTCAAGGGCACGGTCTGGACCAGCGGCTGCGCCAGCTGGTACCTCGATGCCAGCGGCGTGCCGCGCATGTACCCCTTCACGCCCGACCGCTTCCGCCAGGACATGAAGGAAGCTGATCTCTCGGAG
>CAIUCF010000020.1 GCA_903897565.1 uncultured Rhodospirillales bacterium
ATGTTCGGCACGAGTTCGGTCAGCAATTCGCGGGCGCGCTGGCTGCGGGTGGCGCGGATCCGGCCGTGATGCCAGCCGCGGACGATGCCTGCGACCTTCGAGGGATCCGCGAAACCCAGCCCCTTCAATGTCTCCAGGGTCTCGGGATCGTCTTCCTTGCCGGTGAAGACGAGATTGCCGCCGGCCGAAAGCTGCGGTGCGGTCGGGGAGAGAAACAGGAAATGGCGCTGCACGGTCGCCAGGACGGCGCGCAACCGGGTCTCGAACGCCGTCAGGGACGAAAATCCCATGAAGGCGGCGAAATGTTCGAGCGCCGCCGGCTGCGTCGGCAGCGAATGCGTCTGGCGATCCTCGATCATCTGCAGGCGATGCTCGACCTGGCGCAGGAAATTATAGGAGTCGACGAGTTCGGCGGCCACCGGCGCATCGATGCGTCCGGCCTCGACGAGCGCGTTCAGGGTGTCGACCGTGCCATTGCCCCGCAGCGCCGGGAGCCTGCCGCCCCAGATCAGCTGCTGGGTCTGGGCGAAGAACTCGATCTCGCGAATCCCGCCATGGCCGAGCTTGACGTTATGGCCGGCGATCGTCTCGACCGACCCGCCATGGCGTGCGTTGATCTGCCGCTTGATCGAGAGAATGTCCTGGATGGCGGCGAAATCGAGATGTTTGCGCCAGATGAAGGGGCCGATCATCTTCATGAAGCGCTCGCCCGCGGCGATGTCCCCGGCGACGGGGCGCGCCTTGATCATGGCCGCGCGTTCCCAGTTCTGGCCGAGGCTGGCGTAGTAGACCTCGGCGGCTTCGAGTGAGACCGCGAGGGGGGTGGAGCCCGGGTCGGGGCGCAGACGCAGATCGGTGCGGAAGACATAGCCCTCCGCGGTCCGTTCCTCGATGATCCCGGTGAGGTCGCGAGTCAGCCGCGCCATCAAGGTCCCGATCGTCTCGGGGTCGGTGGCGTGGAACTGTTCCCGGTCATAGAACACGATCAGGTCGATATCGCTCGAGTAGTTCAGTTCGGAAGCGCCGAGCTTGCCCATCCCCAGGATGATGATGCCGCAGTCGCGTTCGGGGTCCTCCGTGTGGCTGAGGCGCAGCTTCCCGGTCGCGGCGGCGTTGCGCAGCAGATGCGACAGGGCGGCGCTCAAGGCACGCTCGGCGACTCGCGACAGGGCGCCGGTGACCTTCTCGAGCGGCCATAGGCCGGCAAGATCCGCCATCGCGATGACGAGGGCGGCATGCCTGCGGGCGATTCGCAGCCGCGCCATCAGCGCCGGCCGCGTTTCCGGGCGCGGATTCGGGCCCGGTTCGAGATGTTCACGGTTGAGCCCGGCCATCAGTTCGGCGAAGGTATCGTCGGGCCCGCGGCTGAGCACCTGCAGGACGACCTGGGGATCGCGCAGCGCAAGACGAGTGAGGAAGGGGGAGTTGCCGAAGATCGCCTCGAGCCAGCGTTTCGATTGCCGGAAGTCGAGTGCCTGCTCTGCGGCGGCACGAAAGCCGGGGTCGGTGGACCGCTCCGCCATCAGGCGCCATTCGTCGATGCCGAGTGCGAGCTGGTCGCGATTGCCGGCGTCGGGCAGTGCGGCAAGCTCGAGAGAGGTTACGAAGGCAAGAGCATTGTGCATCCGATAGCTAATCCTGATATCCCCTATGGGATGGTAACCCGTCCCGATCCTTCGTTTCCCCGTCGAAATCTGCCCGTCTGCCACGCGCGCTCGCGGGAATGGGGGGCGGTCGGGGCTGTCGCTGCTGTCTTATCGTCTCAGCGCAGTGTGAAAGCCAGCGCCACAGCTGTCCATGGGGGGACGATCATTCCCTTAACGCTGCGATGAGCCGACGCCATCTGATCCTCGGCTGGTTGCGCACGCATGTCATGGCTTCGCTGCGAGCCCACCATCGTGGCCTGGTCTGGACGCTGGAGGCGATCGCCTTCGTCTTGGCCGGGGTGGTGATTCTGGCCGCCGGCGCCGCCTATCGGCTCGAACAGGGCCCGATCGACGTCAAATTCCTGACGCCGCAGCTGATCGCGTGGCTCGATCATCGCATGGCGCCGCTTCAGGTCGCCGTCGATGACACGTCCCTGCGTTGGTCGGCGGGCGACTCGGAACTCCAAGTCTATATCGCCGGGGTCAGTCTGATCGACAAGACCGGCGACGTCATCGCCACGGTGCCTTCGGCCGCGTCTTCCCTCAGTCTGCGATCCCTCGTGTTCGGTCAGGTGCGGCCGACGGTCGTGACCATCGATGCCCCCAGTATCCGCCTGCAACGCGGACCGGAGGGCAATTTCTACCTGAAGCCGGGTCCCGCGCCCGCCGCCTCGCCGTTGCCGCCGCTGCAGGAGATCATCGACGACCTTGATGTCCTGGTGCAGCGCGACCGCGAGCTTTCCGGCACGAACCGCGAGCTACGCGCCGTGCATCTGCGCGACGGCACCGTCTGGATCGATGATCAGAAAGCGACCCAGCCCTGGCAGATCACCCATCTCGGAGTCGATATCAACCGCTCGGCGCCGAAGTATCTGACGAATTTTCGCGCCGATCTCGAGGGCGGCGGGGAACACGCCCATGTTGCCGGAGCGGTGCATTTCGACGTCGAGACCTTGGCGAGCCAGTACCGGGTGTCGCTCGACACGATTGTTCCGGCGCAGTGGGCATGGCTCGTTCCCGTCGGATCGGACGGCATCAAGGCGCTGGATTTTCCGGTCGCGACGACGGTCTCGGGTGAGGTCGATCTGGCCCGCGGTGTGATCGGGCCGGTCGGGTTCGATGCCGACGTCAAGGCCGGGCAGTTGCTGGACCCGCGGCTCGATCAGGGTCGTTTCGCGTTCACGGGCGGCAAGGTTTCGGGCCGTTACGATCTCGCCGCCGGGCTCCTCAAGGTCGATCACGTGGCGCTTGCCCTCGGCGGGCCGACGGTCGATGGCGCGGTGACGCTGACCCAGGTCGGCCGGGCGACGCCGGCGGCGCCGATGACGCTGGGGCTGGATGTCGCGATCCACCACCTGCCGCGCCCGGGCATGGAAGGCTCCTGGCCGGCGATCCTGATGCCGAAGACCAGGGCCTGGGTGCTCGGCCACGTGGTCGTCGGCGAATTGGCCGAATTGACGCTGAAGGCGTTCTGGGAGATCCACCCCGACCTGCCGCGGCCGTTCGTGAAGAAGCAACTCGACGGGACGATGCGCTTCAAGGGGGTCACGCTCGACTACGTCCACGGCTTGGCGCCGGCAATCGGCCTCGACGCGACGGCGAAGCTCAATCTCGAGCGGATCGCCTTCGATGCGACCCAGGCCAAGGTCGAATCCATCGCGTTGCGCCACGGCACCGCCGAGATCGATGGGCTCAATGATCCCGAGGCGCCGTCGATGATGACGCTCAATCTCGATCTGGAGGGGCCTGCCCGCGACGGGGTGACCTATCTGACCGCCCCGCGACTGCATCTCGCCGACAAGATCGGGATCAGCCCCGCCGATATCAGCGGCACTCTGGACGGACCGGTCGAGGTCCGCTTCCCGATCGAGAAGGCCGGCGAGACACCCGCCGACGCGATCGAGTATCGCGGCAAGCTCCACCTGACGGGAGCGGGGCTGATAAAAGGCGCCGTGGGGCGCGATCTTACCGACGGCGATGTCTGGCTTGCCTTCGATCGCGAGCATGTCGAGATCACCGGCGCGGCGGCCATCGCGACGGTACCGGCGCAATTCACCTGGACCGATTTCTTCGCGGCGACGGCGCCCGTCAGATCTCGCCTCCATGTCGAGGCCACCGTCGACGACGCCGGGCGCGCGCATCTGGCGATCGATCCGCTGCCGGGGGCGATCCACGGTCCGGTGGGTGTGGTCGCCGATGCCACGGTCGATCGTCGCAAGCAGACGCTGGCCGATATCAAGCTCGATTTCGTCCACGCCGACGTCGCCCTTGCCGAGGCCAATTGGCACAAGCCGCCCGGCCCGCCGGCGACCCTGGCGATGGCGGCCACGATCCAAGACGGGCGCTGGCGCAGCATTCGCGACATGGATGGTCACGGTCCCGGGATGGACCTTCAGGGCGAGCTCGATTTCGACGCCAACGGCGCGGTCAGCCGGGCCAGCTCGCGCCACTTCGCCGTCGGTGCGTCCGATGGCCTGGGCACGATCTTCCGCGATCGGTTCGGCTGGCACGTCAACCTCTATGGCCGGGCGATCGATGCGACCGGCTATGTCGATCGCTTCGACCAGCCTTCCACGCCGGAGGACCGGGCAAAGGCGCCACCGGTGAGCGTCACGATCGACGCCGGCACTCTCATCCTGGGACCCGGCAGGATCATGAGATCCGCGCGCTTCGTAGGCGATTTCTTTCAGACCGCGCTGCAGGAGGGCGATTTGAAGGCGCGGGTCGGTGACAGCGGCAGCCTGACTTTCCATCTCGATCGCGTCGAGGCCGGGTGCAAGGTCGCCGCAGCCACCGACGATATGGGCGCCGCGGCCCGGGCCATCAATCTTTCGACCCATGTCGCGGGCGGGACGGCGACTCTCGCCGGCAGTTGCGTCCGGATCGAGGGTACCCGCCACTTCACCGGGCGGTTGGAAGCGAAGAACTATCGACTGGTTCAGGCACCGGTGTTTGCCAAGATACTGTCGCTCTCGAGCCTCACCTCGATCGCCAGTCTGCTCAGCGGCGGGGGTGTGCCGTTCAGCGATCTCTCGGCCGATCTCGCGCTCACCGACGGTGTGATGCTGATCGATCACGGTCGCGCCTATGGCGACGCCATCGGTCTGGTCGCGACCGGCCAGTACGACTTTAACTCCAAGCAGATCGCGCTCAGTGGTACCTTGGTGCCGGCCTATTTCCTCAATGGCGTCCTCAGCGACGTGCCCGTGGTCGGCAAGCTCCTCGCCGGCGGGGCCGGTGAGGGCCTGTTCGGAGCCAATTTCAAAGTCGGAGGACCGGTGAGCGCGCCCGACATCACCACAAACCCGCTCAGCATCATCGCGCCGGGCCCGTTGCGCGATCTGTTCTTCTTTCAGGCGCCGAGACCTTCGGGGACCGCACCGGCGCCATCGCCGCCTGCGACCAAGCCATGACGACAGGGACCAGCGTTCGCGCTGCTTCTGATCCGCGACCGGGCGAACTCGGCCGGGCAACGATCCTGATCGCGGCGATCTGCCTGATGGTGCTCGCAGCCATCGGCTTCAGCGTCGCCGAGATCAGGATCAAGATCCTGGAACAGGCAGAGGCCGGGTTTCGGCTCGACGCCCATGTCGAGGTCAGCGACGTCGCGGCGGACCTTACCGCCGCCGCCTCGGCGGCCGAGACTGCCGGGCGTTTCAGTGCCACGGCCGAGGGGATCAACCCGATCGGCTTTTCCGGCTTTCTCGGCGGGATTACCGTTCAGTACCCCTGGATCGCCGCGATCGAATGGGTGCCGCGGATCGATCACGCGCAGCGTCGGAGTTTCGTCGACGTGGCGCGCCACGTTCTGCCCGGCTACCAGATTCGCGAGGTGGGAGACGCGGGCAAACTGGTCTCGGCCAAGTCTCGCCCGGTGTATTTCCCGGTCACTGTGGTCGAACCCCTGTCGCTCGAGAGCCGGGTGGTCGGGGTCGATCTCGGCACGGTCGCCGAAATCCGCAATGTGCTCGACGGTGCGTCCGAGAGCGGCGAGTTGCGCGCCAGTGATATTATTTCCGGGACGCGGGAGGTCGGCAAGAGCGACGCGGTGATGCTGGCGTCCCCGGTCTACAACGACGTGCCGGTCGGCGGCCTTGCCCCGGCCGTGTGGCGACGCCAGAATCTGCGGGGCTTCGCCCTTGCCGTGATCGATCTCAAGCGCGTGCTCGATCACGCCACGGCGCAATCGCCCGGGGTCGGCCTTGCGCTCAAGCTCATGTCGAAGGCGCCGCAACCGGGTGTCGATGCGGTCGATCCGTCGCTCTTCGTCGTCACCAGCCAGGTGACCATGGGTGGTCGGCAGTACTGGCTGACAATCGAGGCGCCGCGGGTCGCCTATCTGCCCTCCAGCATCATCTATTGGCTGGCGCTCGGCGCGGCGATCCTGGTGATCGCGGTCGTGCTGGTGGCGGGCGTCAGCGCCCGTTCCGTGCTCAAGCGCAGCCTGGTGATCCGCCGGCTGCATCTCGAAATGGCAGCCGCCGCCGCATTCTCGCGGGATATTCTCGATACCCTGCGGGAGCCGGTGGTGATCATCGATTCCCGCGCCAGGATCATCACCACCAATCGGGCCTGGAACGATTGGCGCCGTCTCGCTGGGGCGGCAGATGGCCAGGGCGATGGCGCCTATCTTCAGTTGATCGTCCGCGATGGCCTGATGATCACCCGGACTCATGAATTGGCGCTCACCACGGCCGTCGACGCCGTGCTCCACGGCGTCGAGGACGATCGCGAATGCGATATCAAGCTGGTCGATGGCCAAGGCGAGGAGTTCTGGTTCACGATCCGCATCCGCGCCTTCCGCCACGGCAGCGAGCGGCATGCCCTGGTTGCCCATACCGATATCTCGCGCCTGAAGCGGGCGGAGCATGAATTGCGGCAACTCGCGATTACCGATGGGCTTACCCAGGTCGCCAACCGCCGGCATTTCGACGAGCGCATTCAGGAGGAGGTCGATCGCAGCCAGCGTTACGGGCGGCCGCTGGTGCTGCTGATGCTCGACATCGATCATTTCAAGAAGGTCAACGACACCTACGGCCATCCGGCGGGCGACGCCGTGCTGCGTGGGGTCGCGGATGTCTGCCGCGCATCGACGCGCACGCTCGATCTCGTCGCCCGCTTCGGCGGCGAGGAATTCGCGATGTTGCTGCCGGAGACCGATATCCCCGGCGCGCTGCAACTCGCCGAACGCATCCGCGAGGAAATCGCGGCGCTGCCGGTAAGCTACGGCCGGCATACGATCCGGGTGACCGCCAGCATCGGCCTTGCGGCCACCCAGAACGGCGACCGCGGCAGCGATCAGTTGATCAAGGCGGCGGACGAGATGCTCTACGCCGCCAAGCAGGGTGGCCGCAATCGCGTCACATGCGCGACATGATGCGATCCGAAAATATTTTTGCGACTGCGAAATGATTTATTAAGGGTCGTCGGGCATAGTCGTGGATACCGGAGCTGCGCTCCGAGACCCTCCGAGAGACTTAACTCAAGCCCCGCCGCATTTTGCGCGGGG
This sequence comes from uncultured Rhodospirillales bacterium, assembly GCA_903897565.1. Taxonomy (GTDB): domain Bacteria; phylum Pseudomonadota; class Alphaproteobacteria; order ATCC43930; family CGMCC-115725; genus CAIXXC01. The sequence goes on from CAIUCF010000020.1 coordinate 7,156, forward strand.
CTTTTTTTCTCGCTATACCGCCGTGAAGCAGTTGTCGACGTAGAGATGAGTGCCGTTGATGAAGCTGGCCTCGTCGCTGGCGAGGAAGAGCGCCGCGCGCGCGACCTCGACGGGCTCGCACATCCGGCCCTGCTGGAGCGCGAGATCGGCCTCCGTCGCGCTGACGCCATAGCCGGTCAGCAACTCGACCTCGCGCATGCCGTGGGCGGTGCGGATGAAACCTGGGCAGACGGCGTTGCAGCGAATGCCGCGGTCGCGGAACTCGACCGCGATCGAGCGCGAGAAGGCGTGCACCGCGCCCTTCGTCGTGCAGTACAGCACTTCCATCGGTGTCGAGGCGATCGCGGAGATCGACGAGGTATTGACGATGGCGCCACCCCCGGCCGCCAGCATGCCGGGGAGCACGGCGCGCGTCATCAGGAACATCGAGCGGACATTGACGTCCATCAGCCAGTCGTATTCATCGTCGGTGGTCTCGAGGAACGGCTTCACGACGATGCTGCCGGCGTGATTGAACAGCACGGTCGGCGCGCCATAAGTGGCCACGGCATGGGCGACGGCGCCCTCGACGTCGCCGCGAATGGCGACATCGGCGCGGACGAAGCTGGCCTCGAAACCGGCCGCCGCGATCTCGGCCGCCAAGGCCTTGCCTGCCGCCTCCTGGCGATCGACGATCACGACCTTGGCGCCCTCGGCGGCGAACAGCTTCGAGGCCTCGGCACCGCAGCCGCCGGCGCCGCCGGAAATCAGCGCGACCTTGCCGGCGAGCCGGTTACCGGGTTTGGCGATGTCTTTCATCGGAACTCCCTCGCGAGGGTCAGACGACGCTCGGATTGGCCGGCGTCAGTTGCATCGGCTCACCGCCGAGCGCGACGATCATCGCCGTGACATCGGCCTCAGCGGCGTCGAGACGCGTCGCATCGGTGCCGCGCAGCACCAGGCTGGTGGCGGGGCCGTCATTGGTCCACATCGGATAGGAGCCGATCTCGATATCAGGCCAGCGGTTCTGGATCGCCTCGAGATCGGCGGCGATGGTGCCTTCCGGCAGCCGGCAATTCACGGTGCGGGTCAGCACCGAAGACCCGCCGATCAAATGCTGGCGCAGCGAGCGGAACATGGCGCGCGCGATCGCCGGCACGCCGGCGAGCACGAAGACATTCTCCATCTTGAAACCGGGCGCCGCCGAGATCGGATTGTCGATCAGGGTCGCGCCGTCGGGGATATGCGCCATCCGCAGCCGCGCCTCGTTGAGCGGCGTGTCGCCATAGCGCGCCTGCAGCAGCGCGCGGGCTTCCTCGTTCAGCAGCAGCTTGACGCCGAACGCCTCGGCCACCGAGGCCGCGGTGATGTCGTCATGGGTCGGGCCGATGCCGCCGGTGGTGAAGACGTAGTCGAACTGCGCGCGGGCGTCGTTGACATTGGCGATGATGGTCGCGGTGATGTCGGGGATGACCCGGGCCTCGCGCAGCCGGACCCCGGCCTCGTTGAGGGCGCCGGCCAGGAAGGCGATATTGCTGTCCTGGGTGCGTCCCGACAGGATTTCATTGCCGATGACGATGACACAGGCCGTAAAGACCCGCTCGTCCGACGTCGCGCTCGCTGGCTGTTCCATGCCTTATCCACTCCTGAACCCGGCTGGCAACCTAAGACGCGGCACGCCGGGGTGCAAGTCCTCGCGCGCGCCGCGGGCAATCGGTCCTAATACGCGTATTCGTCGAACACCGGATCGACCGAGCCGGCCCAGCGGCCGTGGTAATTGGCCAACAACTCCTCGGCCGGGGTCTGGCCGGAGCGGGCGATTTCGAACAGCGGGTCGAGGAACAGGGACTCATCGTCGGTATAGGCGGTCTGGCGGCGGCGGTTCTTGAGGCCCATGCGCGAGATTTCCAGGACCTGAAGCGCGACCTGCTGCAGGGTCGTGTTGCGGAACGGCGTCTTCAGGGCCTGGCGCGGCACGGCATCGCGGAGACTCATCATTTCCTCGATGGTCCAGTCGCGGATCAGGTCGCTGGCGGCGTCGAGCGCGGTCTGGTCGTAGAGCAGACCGACCCAGAGGGCGGGCAGGGCGCAGAGCCGGCGCCATGGTCCGGCATCGGCGCCGCGCATCTCCAGGAATTTCTTGAGCCGGACCTCGGGGAAGGCGGTGGTCAGGTGATCCGACCAGTCGCCGAGATGCGGCTTCTCGCCGGGGAAGGCGGGCAGCGTGCCGGCGATGAAATCCTTGAACGACTGGCCGGCGGCGTCGATGTAGCGCTGGTCGCGATAGACGAAATACATCGGCACATCGAGCATGTAGTCGACATAGCGCTCGAAGCCGAAACCCGGCTCGAACACGAAGGGCAGCATGCCGCAACGGTCGGCGTCGGTGTCGGTCCAGATATGGCTGCGATAGCTCATGAAGCCGTTGGGCTTGCCGGCGGTGAAGGGCGAGGCGGCGAACAGCGCGGTCGCGATCGGCTGCAGCGCCAGGCTGACGCGGAATTTCTGCACCATGTCGGCTTCGCTCGAGAAGTCGAGATTGACCTGCACGGTGCAGGTCCGGTGCATCATGTCGAGGCCGAGCGTGCCGACCTTTGGCATGTAGCGGCGCATGATCTCGGAGCGGCCCTTGGGCATGCGCGGCATGTCGTCGAGGCTCCAGTTCGGCGCGAAGCCGAGCCCGATCATGCCGACGCCGAGATCATTGCCGATCGCGCGGACCTGTTCGAGATGGCTGCCGACTTCGTGGCAGGTCTCGTGGATGGTCTCGAGCGGCGCGCCGGAGAGTTCGAACTGCCCGGCCGGCTCCAGGGTGATCGAGGCCTTGTCCTTCACCAGGGCGAGCAGGCGGTCGCCTTCGAACAGCGGCTCCCAGCCGAAGCGGTCGCGGAACGCCTCGAGCATGGTGCGGATGCCGTCCGGCTCCTCGTAGGAGATCGGGCGATGGCTGTCCTGGCGGAACACGAACTTCTCGTGCTCGGTGCCGATCCGCCATGCCTCGGGCGGCTTGTTGCCGGATTCGAGATAGCCGACGAGATCAGCCTTGCTGGAGATGGGCGTGTTGTCGGCATTCGGCTGGGCTGACATGGGCGGCGTTACCTTTGACGCGAGTCGAGTAAAGAATTGGCAGGCGAAACCGCGCCCCGCGGCGTCCCCCAGTCGCCGCGCAGCGCCTGGAAGACCGCGAGCGCTGCCAGCGCCGCCGTGTCGGCCCGGAGCACGCGTGGCCCCAAGCTTACGCGAGTAGCAAATGGAAAGCCGCGGATG
>CAIUCF010000021.1 GCA_903897565.1 uncultured Rhodospirillales bacterium
CGAATGGCGCCCTGGGCAGGTTGCTCACGCCCGGGGATGTTGCGGGCTTTGCCCAGGCGCTACGGGATATGGTTTCCGGCAACCTCGCGGCGCCGGATCCCCGGTTGGCGTCCGAACAGCTCGCTCGCTTTTCACCGCCGACAATAGCGCAAGGCTACGTCCATCTGGTTCGCGATTGCCTGTTGCGAACGAGCGCGAGCGGCTCTCCTTAGGCGTCTGACGAGACGATCCGGATCATCTCGTCTTCGAGGGCTCGGGAATGCTTGCGCGCGTCGAAATCCCGTTCGACACGAATCCGCGCGGATTTTCCCCGGCGCCGCCAGGCTTCAGGCTCCGCGATATAGCTGAGGCAGGCCTCGGCGAGGCCCGCGACATCGGGCGGATGTCCGGCCAGCAACCGGCCTTCCACGCCATCCGTCACCATCTCGGCCATCCCGCCGACGTCGAACACGATCACCGGTTTCGACAGAGCCATCGATTCGAGGACCGCGCGCGGCAGAGGGTCTTCATAGATGCTGGGAATGATCGAGACGTCGAAATCGGCGAGATACGCCTGGACCTCCGGCCGGAAGCCGATGAAGTGGACAAGATCAGTCAGCTCGAGTTCCCGCACCAGCGCCCGGCACTGCTCCAGATGATCGGGACGCATATCCTGGGGGGTGTCGCCGAGGACCACGAAGCGGCACGCGGCACGCTGTGTTGGCGTCAGCCTTTCGCCGACGATCTTCGCCGCCTGGATCAGCTCGATATAGCCCTTGCGCGGCAGAATGCGCCCATGGCTGCCGAAGATGACAATGTCCGGTCCCAAGCCGAACTCTCGGCGCAACGCCGGCAGAGCGGCATTGGAATCGAACTCATCGATGTCGAGCGCATCGTGGATCACCCGCATTTTGGCGCCGATACCGGCAAATTGCCCTGAGACCGCTCGCGAGACGCAGACGATCGAACGGACACCCCGATGGGCGGCTAGCCAGCGATGAACGCCCCTGACCGCCGGCGGCACCGATGGATAGAACACATGCCAAAGCGCAGGAACCCCGGTGACGACAGCGAGAACGCCGCCGATGAAATTCGCCGAGGTGCCGTTGCAGAACACCAGATCGAAGCGCTCTCGGCGAACGCGGCGCACCAGCCGAACCAAGCCCAGCGCGCCGCGCAGGACATTGCCGATCGCACGGCAGACCTTAAGCGGCAGCGGCGCGTCGAAATCGCGCCGCTCCATGGGTCGAGAGAACGGCTCGAACAGATTTTCGATCAGGCCGCGCTCGAAGAAGATAGTTTCCATCGCACCGGCGGCGACGAGCCGGCGGCTCACCACGTCCTCGCGCGGAATCAATACCGTGCGGTGGATGCGCGCCGGGTCAAGAAATTTCAGGATATCCAGGATCGTGCGCCCCGGGCCGCCGTTTCTCGAGGTGTCGTTGATGAACAGGACGCGCAGCGGACGGAGAGTATCGGGGACGGGCTCGCCTGAACCCAGGTTATGATCGGCGGTCACAATATCCGGCATCCTTGAGTCCAGCCCTGCCTGGGCGACACATTCCATGCCGTCATGTACCGCAACAGGCTATGGACTAATATCAATATTCCTCTATGCCTCGATCGGATCGTCCAGGCTACCTGATCCGAAC
>CAIUCF010000022.1 GCA_903897565.1 uncultured Rhodospirillales bacterium
CGGCGAAAGCCGGGATCCAGGCGTTACGCGCGGCGGCGCGGAAGAAGCTCATGTCGCCGCGGACGCGGCTCTTGCCTGGATCCCGGCTTTCGCCGGGATGACGGAGGGGAATTATGCCGCGACAATTCTTGGGCCTCGATCATGTGCACGGTCGTAATCCTGCGCCGGCCCGGCCATGACTGGCCGCTGATCCTCGGCGCCAATCGCGACGAGATGATGAACCGGCCGTGGCGCGCGCCGGGACGGCACTGGCCGGAATGGCCCGAGGTCGTCGCCGGGCTCGACGAGCAGGCCGGCGGTTCCTGGATGGGGCTCAATGATTTCGGGGTCACGGCAGCGATCCTCAATCGCTCCGGCACCCTGGGCAGCCTCGCGGGCAAGCGCTCGCGCGGCGAGCTGGTGCTCGAGGCCCTCGATCATGCCGACGCCGCGACCGCGGCGACCGCGCTGTCGCAGCTCGATCCCGATGCCTATCGCGCCTTCAACCTGATCGTCGCCGACAATACCGACGCCTTCTGGCTCGCCCATCGCGGCGGCGCCCCGATCAAGGTCACGGCGATCCCGGAGGGCGTGTCGATGATCACCGAGGGCGACCTCGACGATCTCGCCAGCAGCCGAGTCGCGCGGTATCTCGAGCAGTTTCGCGCCGGCGCGCCCGACGGCCTCGCCTGGGACGCCTGGGCAGCCCTGCTCGCCGACCGTTCGACAGATCCCGCGCGCGGCCCGTTCGACGTCATGAGCTTCGCCCGCGCTGATGGTTTCGGCACGGTTTGCCACAGTCTGCTCGCCCTGCCGGCCCCGGGGATCGATGTCGCGCCGGTCTGGCGCTTCGCCGCGGCGGCGACGGCTGTGCCGCCCGCATGGGAGAACATCCAGACCCGGTGATTGTGAATCCGGGGCCGGCTTGATATATGCAGCCCCAACAGATTCACGTGAGGCTTAAGCCGGCTATCGCGGCTATACTCACCAGCGTTCGATCGCGAGCCCCGGGATCTCCCCAGGAACCAGCCATCGGCCCAACCGGGTAACAAGAATGTCCCGTCGCAGACAGATTTACGAAGGCAAGGCCAAGGTCTTGTTCGAAGGCCCCGAGCCCGGCACGCTCGTTCAGTATTTCAAGGACGATGCGACCGCCTTCAACAACCAGAAGAAGGGCACGATCACCGGCAAGGGCGTTCTCAACAACCGGATCAGCGAATACCTGATGACGAAGCTCGGCGAGATCGGGGTTCAGACCCATTTCGTCCGCCGCCTCAACATGCGCGAACAGCTCGTCCGCGAGGTCGAGATCATCCCGCTCGAAGTCGTGATCCGCAACGTCGCCGCCGGCTCGCTCGCCAAGCGTCTCGGCATCGCCGAAGGCACCCAGCTGCCGCGCTCGATCGTCGAGTATTATTACAAGAACGACTCGCTGTGCGACCCGATGGTGAGCGAAGAGCACATCACCGCGTTCGGCTGGGCCGCGACGCAGGACCTCGACGAGATCATGGCGATGGCCCTGCGGGTGAACGACTTCCTCACCGGGTTGTTCCTCGGCATCGGCATCCGCCTGGTCGATTTCAAGCTCGAATTCGGCCGGCTGTGGAACAATGAAGAGATGCGGATCGTCCTGGCTGACGAGATCAGCCCGGATAATTGCCGGCTCTGGGACATCAAGACCAACGAGAAGCTGGACAAGGACCGCTTCCGACTCGATTTGGGCAAGGTCGAAGAGGCCTATCAGGAAGTGGCGCGCCGTCTCGGCATCCTTCCCGAAGGCGGCCCCACCGACCTCAAAGGCCCGAAGATCATGCAGTAGTTGATGATATTGAGAGTTTCCCCTCTTGTTTCGTCATTGCGAGGAGCACAGCGACGAAGCAATCCAGGGCGCCGTCGGCGCGACGTCTCTGGATTGCCGCGCCTTCGGCTCGCAATGACGGGGTCTGAGAACCGCTAGCCCAAGACGGAACGCCATCACGATGAAGGTCAAAGTCCACGTCACGCTCAAGCCCGGTGTCCTCGATCCCCAGGGCACCGCCATCGGCCATGCCTTGGGCTCGCTCGGTTTCGCCGGCGCCTCCAATGTCCGCCAGGGCAAGTATATCGAGTTCGATCTCGCCGAGACCGACCCGAAGGCGGCGCGCGAGACCGCCAAGGCGATGTGCGAGAAGCTGCTCGCCAACACGGTGATCGAAAACTACGCCATCGACCTGGCGTGACGGCGGCGACCATGAAGATCGCCGTCATCGTCTTCCCCGGCTCGAATTGCGACCGCGACATGGCGGTGGCGGTCGAGCAGATCGCCGGCGTCAAGCCGATCATGGTCTGGCACCGCGAGACCGAGCTGCCCAAGCTCGACCTCGCCATCCTGCCCGGCGGCTTCAGCTATGGCGATTATCTGCGCTCCGGCGCGATGGCCGCCCATTCTCCGGTGATGCGCGAGATCAAGGCGCGGGCGGCGTCGGGCCTGCCCGTGCTCGGCATCTGCAACGGCTTCCAGATCCTGACCGAGGCCGGGATGCTGCCGGGCGCGCTGATGCGCAACCGCGGCCTGAAGTTCATCCATCGCCCGGTGACGACCCGCGTCGAAAGCAGCCGGTCGATCTTCACCAGCCGCTATCAGGCCGGCCAGGTGGTGACCATCCCGATCGCCCATGCCGACGGCAATTATTTCGCCGCGACGGATGTGCTCGACCGCATCGAGGGCCAGGGCCAGGTCGCCTTCCGCTATTGCGATGCGGCCGGTGCGGTCACGGATGACAGCAATCCCAACGGCTCGGCGCGCAACATCGCCGGCATCTTCAACGAGACCAAGACGGTGCTGGGCTACATGCCGCACCCGGAACGGGTGATCGAGCCGCTGCTCGGCGGCAGCGACGGCCGCGCCCTGTTCGAAAGCCTGATCGGGGCCCTGTCATGACCACCGCCACCTACTCCGCCGAGATCACGCCCGAGATCGTCGCCCAGCATGGCTTAAAGCCCGAGGAATACGCGCGCTGCTGCGCCATCATGGGCCGCACGCCGAATATCACGGAACTCGGCGTGTTCTCGGTGATGTGGAGCGAGCACTGCTCCTACAAATCCTCGAAGGTCCATCTCAAGACCTTGCCGACCACGGGCCCCAAGGTCATCTGCGGCCCCGGCGAGAACGCGGGTGTCATCGATATCGGCGACGGTCAGGCCGCGATCTTCAAGATCGAGAGCCACAACCATCCCTCCTTCATCGAGCCCTATCAGGGCGCGGCGACCGGGGTCGGCGGCATCCTGCGCGACGTCTTCACCATGGGCGCGCGGCCGATCGCCAACCTCAACGCCCTGCGCTTCGGCAGCCCGGATCATCCCAAGACCCGGCACCTCGTCGCCGGCGTGGTCGCCGGGATCGGCGGTTACGGCAATTGCGTCGGCGTGCCCACGGTGGGCGGCGAGACCAATTTCCACCCCTCCTACAACGGCAATATCCTGGTCAACGCCATGACCGTGGGCCTGGCCGATGCCGACAAGATCTTCTATTCGGCCGCCGCCGGTCCGGGCAACCCGGTGATCTATGTGGGCGCCAAGACCGGCCGCGACGGCATCCACGGCGCGACCATGGCCTCGGCCGAGTTCGACGACGAATCGGAAGCCAAGCGCCCGACGGTCCAGGTCGGCGATCCCTTCACCGAGAAGCTGCTGATCGAGGCCTGCCTCGAGCTGATGGCCGGCGATTCGATCGTCGCGATCCAGGACATGGGCGCGGCCGGCCTGACCTCGTCCTCGGTCGAGATGGCCGGCAAGGGCGAGCTGGGCCTGGAACTCGACCTCGACTGCGTGCCGGTGCGCGAGACCGGCATGACCGCCTACGAGATCATGCTGTCCGAGAGCCAGGAACGCATGCTGATGATCCTGAAGCCCGGCCGCGAGGCCGATGCGCAGCGGATCTTCCACAAATGGGAACTCGACTTCGCCGTCATCGGCAAGGTCACCGAGACCGGCAAGCTGGTGCTGAAGATGCACGGCGAGACCGTCGCGGAACTCCCCGTCGAGCCGCTGGTCAGCCAGGCGCCGCAATATGAGCGGCCGTGGGAGCCGACCCCGGCGCAGCCCGAGATCGCGGCGTCCTCGATCCCGGCGCCGGCCAATCTCACCGAGACCCTGAAGACCCTGCTCGGAAGCCCGGATATCGCCAGCAAGCGCTGGATCTGGGAGCAATACGACGCGACCGTGATGGGCGATACCATCCTGCGCTCCGGCGGCGACGCCGCGCTGGTCCGCGTCCACGGCACCACCAAGGGCCTGGCCCTGGTCACCGACTGCACCCCGCGCTACTGCTTCGCCGATCCGGTGCGCGGCGGCGCCCAGGCGGTGGTCGAGACCTGGCGCAACGTCACCGCGACGGGGGCAACCCCGATCGCGATCACCGACAACATGAATTTCGGCAATCCCGAACGGCCGCGGATCATGGGCCAGTTCGTCGGCTGCATCCAGGGCATCCGTGAGGCCTGCCTCGCCCTCGACTACCCAGTCGTCTCCGGCAATGTCTCGCTCTACAACGAGACCAACGGCCAGGGCATCCTGCCGACCCCGGTGATCGGTGGCGTCGGCCTGATCGACGATGTCGCCAAGGCCGTCGGCATCGCGGCCAAGACCGAGGGCGAGACCCTCGTCCTGATCGGCGACACCAAGGGCCATCTCGGCGCCACCCTCTACTTGCGCGAGATCGCCGGTCGCGAGGACGGCGCCCCACCCGCGATCGATCTCGCCGCCGAGCGCCGCAACGGCGATTTCGTCCGCGGCCAGATTCTCGACGGCGCGGTCTCGGCCTGCCACGATTTGTCGGATGGCGGCCTGCTGATCGGCCTGGTCGAGATGGCGATGGCCGGCGGTCTCGGCGTCGCGATCGAGGCCCTGCCCGCCGGCATTCCCGCCCATGCCGCCTATTTCGGCGAGGATCAGGCCCGCTATCTCGTCGCCACCAAGGACCCGGAAGCGCTGCTCGCGGCGGCCAGGGCGGCAAGCGTGCCTGCCATGCGTCTCGGCAGAATTGCCGGCGCGATATTGACGGGGCCGGGCCTCGATGCAATATCAGTTGAGGAATTGCGACGCATTCACACCGGCTGGCTTCCCGCCTACATGGCGGCCGAACCGGCTTAGTACCTTAGGAGACGACACGAATGGCGATGGCAGCGACGGTGATCGAGCAATTGATCAAAGATGCCCTCCCCGACGCGATCATCGAGATCGACGATCTGCGTGGCGATGGCGACCATTACGCCGCTCGCGTCGCCTCGCGTGCCTTCAACGGCAAGACCCGGGTGCAGCAGCACCAGCTCGTCTACGCCGCCTTCAAGGGCCGCATGGGCACGGAGCTGCACGCACTGGCGTTAGAGACCCGCCCGATCGAAGACTGACCCCTACGACAGAGTTGCGGGCTTCACGGCCCGAATGAC
>CAIUCF010000023.1 GCA_903897565.1 uncultured Rhodospirillales bacterium
AGCCGACGGGAAACGGCTTGGTGATGTCGAACAGGCGAAACGCAAGAAATCCGATCGCGTAGCCGAGCGCGTGGACCGGCATCAGTGACAGCGTCACGAAGACGCCGACGACCTCGTCGATGACGACGCTCTGCGGGTCTTCGAGGCCGGTGACCCGGGCGATCCGCGCCGCCGCCGCCCAGCCGAGCAGGAAGACCATGAGGGCGGCGGGCAGCAGCGCGATCGGCCCCAAGGTCAGGGCGATGCCGGCGGCGCAGGGCAATGCCGCGAGCGAGCCCCAGGTGCCGGGCGCCGGCCGGATCAGCCCCGACCAGAACCAGGTGCCGAGAATCACCGACCAGTCATGAAACTTCAGCGGCGCGAGACGCTCCATCGGGCGCGGCATCAATCCCGCGCGGGCAGCCGCACCGTCGCCACGGCCTGGGCGGCAATACCTTCCCTGCGGCCGGTGAAGCCGAGTTCCTCCGTCGTGGTTGCCTTGACGCTGACGCGATCGACATCAATGCCGAGAATTTCGGCGATCCGCGCGATCATCGCCGCGCGATGCGGGCCGATCTTGGGACGCTCGCAGATGATTGTGACGTCGCAATGGGTGATGCGGCCACCCTTCTCGGCGACGAGCTGGCCGGCATGAGCGAGGAATTTGCTCGAATCCGCGCCGCGCCAGCGTTCATCCGTCGGCGGGAAATGATTGCCGATATCGCCGGCGCCGATCGCGCCGAGCAGCGCGTCAGTCAGCGCGTGGAGGCCGACATCGGCATCGGAATGGCCGAGCAGCTTCGCGGTATGGGGGATGCGGATGCCGTTGATCCAGACATGATCGCCTTCGACCAGCTGATGGACGTCGAAGCCCTGGCCGGTGCGGAATTCGTAAGCAGCGCCGACCAGCCGGTTGGCGCGGGCGAGGTCGTCGGCCGTGGTGATCTTGAAATTGTCTTCGGAGCCCATCACCAGTTCCACCTTCATTCCTGCCTGCTCGGCCACCGCCGCGTCATCGGTGAGGTCGAGCCCGACCGCGGCACGATGCGCGGCTATGATCTTGCCGTAGCGGAAGACTTGCGGGGTCTGCGCCCGCCACAGATTCTCGCGGTCCACCGTCGCTGCGACGTGGCCCGCTGCGCCGCGCTTGATGGTGTCGCGGACCGGGATCGCGACCAGGGCGGCGTCGCTGGTCTCCAGCACTGCGATCGCCCGATCGATGATGGCGGGATCGAGCAGGGGGCGCGCCGCGTCGTGAATCATCACGATATCCTGCGGCGCGGCCTCCAGAGCTTCCAGCCCGAGCCGGACCGAGTCCTGCCGGGTCGCGCCGCCATGGACCGGCGCCAGCAGGTCCAGGCCTGCGACCGCTTCGTCATAGAGCTCGCGGTCGTCCGGATGGATCACGACGAGGACTGAAACCGGGCTGCGATAGCGCAGGAAGGCCTGCGCTGTTTCGCGCAGCACCGCACAACTCTTCAAGTCGGCATATTGCTTGGGGAGCGGTCCACCGAAGCGACTGCCGCGACCGGCGGCGACGATCACCGCGAAGAGCCGCGCGGGGGCGGGAGAAGACGAATGATTCATGGCCGCACCCTAGCGAGAGCGCCGCCGCTTGCCAAGCGGACCGGGCGCGCGTGCCGCAGCTGCGATCGCGGACTTGAGCCGCGTGGCATGGCGGCATAGCGTTCATGACGCTGTGCCTGTTGCCGGTTTATTGATATCCTGACAATCGTTGGTGGTTGATGCCGTGGATCGACGATCCCCGCGCGCTATAATTGACAAGATGACGTGAGAGGCCTGTCGCTTTGATTTTATCACGAATAAAACAAATAACAGTCCACGGTTGAATTAACCATGGTAACCCCCGTTATCAAGTTGGAAGAAGGACGCCCGTTGCGGCCTGGCGAGGCTCAGGATCTCCGAATCGGCGAGATCATAGGTTACTGGAAGTCCAAGTTATGCGGCCGGAAAATGCCGTCGCGCAAGGATATCGACCCTGCCGAGATCGTCCGCCTGCTGCCCTATGTCGCCCTGGTCGACGTCATTCCCGACGTCCCGATCGAGAAGCGGTATCGCGTGCGCCTGTTTGGGACTCAACTCGTCGAGTATCACCAGAAGGACTGGACCGGGAAGCTGGTCTTCGATGTGACCTCCGGCGAGGCGGCACAGCGCATCGCTCAGGCCGGCGAGTTCTGCGTCAATCATCACCGGCCTTGGTTATCGTCCGGCAGGCTCTACTGGACGAACCAGAAGAGCGCGAAGCAGTTCGAGGCCGTGATCCTGCCGCTGTCGCTCGACGACACCACGGTCAATATGCTCTTGGTTCTCCTGGTCATCGTCCCCTGACAGGTCGTCGTCAGCGAGACGCGTCCCAATAGGGATCGGGCCCGATCTGCTCGACGAGGAAATCCACGAAAGCCCTCACCTTGGGCGAAAGATGCCGAGAGTGTGGGTAGACGGCGTGGATCGCCATGTCCTGGTTGAGGTAGTCGCCGAGGACCGAAACCAGGGTTCCGGCCTGAATATCGGCGCCGACGATGAAACTGGGCAGGCTGACGAGGCCGATCCCGCGCAGCGCCGCCGCCCGCAGCGCGTCGCCATTGTTGCTCCGCAAGCGACCGGCGATGTCCACCGGCCAGGGTCGGCCGTCGGCGGCCACCAGCGGCCAGTCTTGTGCAGTCGTCATATTGGTGTAGGCGAGGCAGCGATGCTGCTTCAGGTCGTCGGGTGTCCGTGGTAGCCCGAACGCCTCGAGATAGCCGGGACTGCCGCAGATGACCCGCCTTGCCGGCGCGATCCGGCGCGCGACCAGGCTCGAATCCGCCAGCCGCCCGATGCGGATGGCAACATCGACACCTTCGTCGACGAGGTCGATGAAGCGGTCGGTCAGAGACAGGTCGATATCGATCTCCGGGTACCGGCAGAAGAATCCGGTGATTGCCGGGACCAGGTGCAGCACACCAAAACTCGTCGGCGCGTCGACCCGCAAATGGCCGCGTGGCGCTGCCTGCAGTTCGGTCACGCAACGATCGGCCTCCTCGACATCCGCCAGGATCGCTGCCGCCCGGGTGAGATAACCATGTCCGGCCTCGGTAAGGGTCAGAGCCCGTGTCGTCCGGTGCAGCAGCCGGACGCCAAGCTCCCCCTCGAGTGCAGCCACCTGTCGGCTCACCAGCGATTTCGAACGTCGCAGGCGCTGCGCCGCGCCCGAGAACGAGCGCAACTCCGCGACCCGGACGAAAGCTTCCATCATCGCCAGGCGGTCCATAATTGTTGCTCCAATTGAGACAGTGTCGTTCGAATTCGATAGATTGTCCCAATAGCAACCGCAAGGCATATTCCGCATCGATATTGGGAGCCCGATGTTCCCGAAGGAGAAACCAAATGTCTCAAGCTCAGACACTGTCCATCAAGCCGGTGCTGCCGATATTTCGTCCCCTGACCGATGCGCTCGCACCGTTCGGCGAGCCCTTGGCCCGCGTCGCCGTCGGCGCGATGCTGATGCCGCATGGCGCGCAGAAACTGTTCGGCTGGTTCGGCGGCTATGGTCTCGCGGCCACCGGCCAGTTCTTCGCCACCAAGCTCGGCCTGCCCGCCAGCATGGCGCTGGTCACCGGCCTGATCGAGTTCGGTGGCGGGTTGCTGCTCGCACTGGGCCTGGCGACTCGCTTCGCCGCCGGGGCCGCGGCCGTGATGATGGCCGTCGCGGTCATCCACGTCCATCTCGGCAACGGTTATTTCTGGACCAGCGGCGGTTACGAATATCCGCTGTTGTGGGGCCTGCTCGCGTTCTCCTTCGTGCTGCGCGGCGGTGGGCGCTACTCGCTCGACGCGAAGATCGGCTACGAGTTGTAGGATTACGCGAAACCTGTGAAACTCGAGGGGGTCCGACGTCCGTCGCGACCCCCTCGGCTTGCGGCTTGCATGGCCGGGACCTCTAGTATTTCCCCGCCGCGCCAGGAGCCGTTCTTGACCCCCTTTGATCTGATCGTGATCGGCAGCGGTCCCGCGGGCCGCCGTGCCGCCATTCAGGCCGCCAAGATCGGCAAGTCCGTTCTGGTGGTCGAGAAGGGACGGCGCGTCGGCGGCGTCTCGGTGCATACCGGCACGATCCCCTCCAAGACTCTGCGCGAGACTGTGCTCAATCTAACGGGTTACCGCGAACGCGGCTTCTACGGCCGCGCGTATCGGGTCAAGCAGGATATCGCGGCGCCGGATCTGATGAGCCGGCTACAGATGACGCTCAACCACGAGGTCGACGTTCTCGAGCACCAGTTTGCCCGCAACGGCGTCAAGACCATGCTCGGCACCGCCCATTTCGTCGATTCCCACCGCATCGAAGTGGTCGCGCCGCAGGGCGACACCCATATCGTCGAAGGCACCCGCTTCCTGATCGCCGTCGGCACGCGGCCGCACCGGCCGGCGGATGTGCCGTTCAACGGCAGCAATGTGCTCGACAGCGACGAGATGATCGAAATCGACCATCTGCCGCGCAGCCTTACCGTGATCGGCGCCGGGGTGATCGGGGTCGAATACGCGACGATCTTCAGCGCGCTCGATGTCAGCGTGACCCTGCTCGAGCCGCGGCCGACCCTGCTCGATTTCGTCGATCAGGAACTCATCGAAGACTTCACCCACCAGCTGCGCGACCAGGGGCTGGTCATCCGACTCGGGGTCAAGGTCGAGAAGATCGATTTCGACCACGACTGGCCGGTCGCGACCCTGGCGGATGGCCGTCGCGCCCGTTCGGAGATGCTGCTGTTCACCGGGGGACGCGAGGGAGCGACCGACAAGATCAATCTCGCCGCCTGCGGACTGACCGCTGATGCTCGCGGCCGGCTCAAGGTCGATCCCAAGACGTTCCAGACTGAAGTCGAGCATATCTACGCCGCCGGCGACGTCATCGGCTTTCCCAGCCTGGCCTCGACCTCGATGGAACAGGGCCGTATCGCCGCCTGCCACGCCTTCGATATCCCGATGCCGCCGGCGCCGGAATATTTCCCCTACGGCATCTATTCAGTGCCGGAGATTTCGACGGTCGGCATGTCGGAGCATGAGGTGCGCGAGCGCGGAATCCGCTACGAATGCGGCGTCGCCCGCTTCCGCGAGACCTCGCGCGGCCATATCATGGGGCTCAATTCCGGGATGATGAAGCTGATCTTCTCGCAGAAGACGCGGCGCCTGCTCGGCGTCCACATCGTCGGCGAGGGCGCGACCGAGCTGGTCCATATCGGCCAGGCGGTCCTCAACCTCAAGGGCACGCTCGATTATTTCATCGAGAATACCTTCAACTACCCGACCCTGGCCGAAGCCTACAAGATCGCCGCGCTGGACGCCTGGAATCGCATGCCGCGGCGTTGACTTACCCGCCGGCTCGCCAATCATGGGCGCGCCGGCGGGGGATTGGCGCTTCTTACGTCGCCTTGAAGCGTCGCGGTCTGGCGATCGATCAGAGAATCAGGCTCGGTCCGCCGCCGCTGTTCCAGTTGTGGTTGTCGTAATATTCCCGCCACTCGTAGATCTTGCCGTCCTCGGTCAGCTCGAACATGCCGCACACCGCGAGCTTGAGCTGCCAGGTGTTGCTGCCGTCCCAGTCCCATTGATCGAGCCGTTCGGTGATGACCTTGTTGTCATGGCCGAACACGTTCAGCAGCTTGAACTGCGCGCGCTTGGCCGGGGCGAAGATGCGGGCGATCATCTTGCGAACATTGGCGCTGCCGCGGATCGCTTCGAGCGGCTGGTTGAGGTAGCACATGTCCTCGGTGCATTGCGCCATGCAGGCATCGACATCGAGGTCGTCCCAGCCTTTCAGGAAGGCGCGGACCACGGCCTCGTTGCGGGCGATCTTGGTATCGATTTCGTTGCTCATGTGGTTGGCTCCACGATCATCGTCAGGGCGCGTGCCGCGCCTATCGGGTCAGTTAAATCCGGTTGCCGCGGTGTCAGTCGAGATGCAGCTTCGGGCCGCCGTTCTCGAACCACATCCGGTTGTCGAAGTAATCGCGCCAGCCGCAGATCTTGCCGCGGGCGTCGAGATCGAACATGCCGATGCAGGGCAGCTTCAGGCCCCAGCCCTTGCCGTCGAAATCCCACATGTCGAGCCGCTCGGTCACGACGGTGTTGCCGCGGCCGAAGCAGTTGCGCAGCTCCCAATGAACCTTGTGCGACAGCTTCATGATGCCCTCGACGATGCGGCGGACATTGCGTTGTCCGATCACCGGGGCGAGCGGCTGGTTGATGTAGACGATGTCCTCCGACAGGCAGGCCATCGCCACATCGGGATCGATCGCCTCCCAGGCGTCGATGAACAGGCGGACCTTGTGGACGTTGCGGGCGGTGGTCTCGTCGGCGGTCATTCGCGTTTCCTCGATCTTGGTTTTGTCGCTGCCTGCCCTCTCGCGGGGCGGTCCGTCGCGGTGGTCAGGATTATGGCCGAGATCGCACCCGAGCGGTCGCCATGAGGTAGCGACGCAGCCGCCAATCTCTGTTACTTTGCTGCCAAAGCCCGAGGGATTAACCGCAGCGATGGATGCCTCGACAATCCAAGAGCTCTTGATGCCGTTCACCTATGGCCGTCATCTGGCGCGACGCTTTCCTCAAGGGCCGCGCGGCGGAACTGCCGGCGAATGATCGGGTTATGATCAAAGAGGTCGCTGCCGCGCCAGGCTTCACCAATCCGGCCAATTTCGGCAACGCCTTCAAGCGCTGGTATGGGGTCTCGCCCGGTCGCTTTCGTGCCGGCCGTGCGATATCGGCGCGGGAATAGGGAGCCAATGCGTTTCGCTCGCTTCAAGTATTCGGTCGACGTCGTACTCGCGGCGCTCTCGCTGCTGATTGCGGTGACGGTACCCGCGATGGCGCAATCGGCGAGCGCGACGCCGCCGTGCGGGGTAGCGCCGGTACCAGCGTATCCGCCGCTCGGCGCGCCCCCTGCTGTTCTGACCGGTGCCGGAAGCGGTCTGCCGGCTTCGATCGACATGACGTCCTGCGTGCATTGGGATGCCCGCGGCATGAGCCTCGTCATTCTCCTCGCCGGCCGCTTCAAGGACGCGGGCGGGGTCGAGGATCTGCTTGCGCGATTCGGCGCGATCTCGCGGCGGCCGGATATCCGCTATTATTCGGTGAAGGACGCGAAGGTCGAGCCGCTGGTGACGGCGGCCAGCGCCGTCGCTGGTCCGGACGGCGAGACGCATCGCGGTGATTTTTCGCCCGTCGAGCTGGCCGACGGCGCGCCGCATTATTTCGTGCAGGAAGATAATCGCTCGACGGGCGAGGTCATCTACAGCATTCGAACACAATTGGTGACGGCCACTCGCCTCGTCCTCACCGTCGAGAATATCACGCCGGTGAAGAGCTATTTCATCCGGCTGTTCGATCCCGGCGATCTGCGCGCGACCTATTACCTCGATCAGCTCGGCCCGGGAGTCTGGGGCTTCTACAGCGTCGCGGGGATTCAGGAATCGACCGTCACCGGCAGCCACCACGAATCCTATGCGAACCGGGCGATCGCGGAGTTCAATCACATCGCGACGATGGCGCATTGACGCTCTCCCATGCGCAGCACTGCCTATTGGCGGGTGCCGGTGCCGTGCTATGAACGCGTCACCCTGTATGCCGGGCACGAATTCGTGTTCCCGGTTGCTGCCCGTTGCTGTGAAGGAGTGGTCATGACCGATGCGGACGAGATCCGGCGCAAGCGCTTGCTGTTCCAGAGCTGGCATCGCGGCATGAAGGAGATGGATTTGGTGCTCGGTAATTTCGCCGAACGCTATCTTGCCGAATTCACCCCGGCGCAGCTCGACACCTATGAGAGCCTGCTCGCGGAGGAAGATGCCGATCTGTGGATCTGGCTGACCGGTCGCTCGCCTGTGCCCGAGGATGTCGCCTCCGAGGTCTGGACCCTGGTGCAAGAATTCCGCTTTACGGTCTAGGTCGTTGGTTCCCCTGCACACATTGCTCGCCAAGCCCGGCGAGGTCCTGATTCATGGCGCGCCTGAAGGCCATGACGCCCAGGTGCTCGGCAGTCTCGTCGCCGGCGGGCTTGTGCCCAACCTGCTCCATGTTTGTCGCGACGATTCTCGGGTCGATCAACTCCTCACCGCACTCGGCTTCTTCGTGCCCGAGGTCGAGGTCCTGGTGTTTCCGGCCTGGGACTGCCTGCCCTATGACCGCGTCTCGCCGCATGCCGATCTGCTGAGCCGGCGCATCGACGTGTTGTCGCGTCTGGCGGCGACGCCGACCGCGCGGCGCATCGTGCTGACCACCGTCAGTGCCCTGACGCAGCGGGTGCCGCCGCGCCAGACCTTCGCCGAGCGCGTGCTGCGGCTTTCGGCCGGAACCCGGATCGCGACGGCGGGGCTGCTCGAATTCCTCCAGGGCAACGGCTATCATCGCACCGACACCGTGCGGGACTCTGGTGAGTTCGCGGTGCGCGGCGGCATCATCGACCTCTACCCAACGGGCGAAGACGAACCCGTGCGGCTCGACTTCTTCGGCGACGAGCTCGAGGGCTTGCGCCATTTCGATCCGATCACCCAGCGCTCGACCGATCCGCTCAAACTGTTGGTGCTCAAGCCGGTCAACGAAGTGTTGCTCGACGCCGCGACGATCTCGCGGTTCCGGACGCGGTATCGCGACCAGTTCGGCACCGTCGCCAAGGATGACGCGCTCTACGAGGCGGTCAGCGAAGGCCGCCGCCATGTCGGCATGGAACATTGGCTACCGCTCTATTACGACCAGCTCGAAACGCTGTTCGACTATCTGCCGAAAGCCGTCGTCACCTTCGATCACGCCGCCGAAGAGGTCCGCCAACATCGGATCGAGACGATCGAGGAGTTCTATGCGGCACGGCGCAGCTTTACCGCGAGCAGCACGGTCGATGCCTCGATGCGCTACAAGCCGGTCGAGCCGGCGCAGCTCTTCATCACCGACGAGGAATGGGGCGGCCTGCTCGCACATCGGGCGATCGCCCGGCTGACGCCGTTCGCGCCGCCGCCGGAGGCGGTTACGACCGCCTACGACGCCGGCGCCCGGCCTGGCATCGCGATGGCCGGGATCAGCTTTGTCGAGGCGCGCGCCAACCCTAAGATCAACGTCTTCGACGTGCTGCGCGAACGCGCCGCGGGACTGCAGGCCGAGGGCCGCAAGGTCGCCGTTGCCGCCTTCAGTACCGGTGCCGCCGAGCGCCTGAAGCATGTCCTCACCGAGCGCGAGATTGGTTTTGCCGAACGCGCCGATTCCTGGGCCGAGTTGCAGAAGCTGTCGCCGCGCAAGCTCGGAATTATCGTGCTGCCGCTAGAGCGCGGCTATGAATCCGGCAAGTTCACGTTGATCAGCGAGCAGGACATCCTCGGCGATCGCCTGATCCGGCCGCCGCGCAAGCGCAGCAATATCGACAAGTTCATCGCCGAGGTGTCGAGCCTTGCGGTCGGCGACATCGTCGTCCACCGCGACCACGGCATCGGCCGCTACGAGGGACTGGAGACGCTCGATGTCGGCGGCGGGGCCCATGACTGCCTGAAGGTCGTCTATCACGGCGACGACAAGCTGTTCGTCCCGGTCGAGAATATCGAGATTCTGTCGCGCTATGGCTCGGAGGATGCGGAAGCCCAGCTCGACCGGCTGGGTGGGGTCGCCTGGCAGTCGCGCAAGGCGCGGGTCAAGCAGCGCATCAAGGACATCGCCGATTCGCTGATCAAGATCGCGGCCGAGCGCCAGCTCCGCGAAGGCGAGGTCGTGGCGGCGCCGGAGGGCTTGTACCAGGAATTCGCGGCGCGCTTCCCCTATCCTGAGACTGACGACCAGCTCAACGCCATCGCCGATGTGCTCGGCGATCTTGCATCCGGCAAGCCGATGGACCGCCTGGTTTGCGGCGACGTCGGCTTCGGCAAGACCGAGGTTGCCTTGCGCGCGGCCTTCGTCGCCGCCATGACTGGGGTTCAGGTCGCGATCGTGGTGCCGACGACCCTGCTGTGCCGACAGCATTTCAAGACCTTTTCGACCCGCTTCGCCGGGCTGCCGCTGCGGGTCGCGCAGCTTTCCCGTCTGGTGACGGCGAAGGAAGCGGCCGAGACCCGTCAGGCGCTGGCCGAGGGCAAGATCGACGTCGTCGTCGGCACCCACGCCATCCTCGCCAAGGCGATGAAGTTCCAGAATCTCGGCCTGCTGATCATCGACGAGGAGCAGCATTTCGGCGTCGCCCAGAAGGAGGCGCTGAAGCAGCTCAAGGCCAATGTCCACGTCCTGACGCTGACCGCGACGCCGATTCCGCGGACACTGCAGATGGCGCTTTCCGGCGTGCGCGAGATGAGCCTGATCGCGACACCGCCGATCGATCGTCTCGCCGTCCGCACCTTCGTGATGCCGTTCGATCCGGTCATCATCCGCGAGGCGATCCTGCGCGAACGCCATCGCGGCGGCCAGACCTTCTATATCGTGCCGCGCATAAAGGATCTCGACGAGGTCAAGCAGACGCTGACCGCGCTGGTGCCGGAGATCAAGGTCGCCACGGCCCATGGCAAGCTGGCCCCCACCGAACTCGAGGACGTGATGTCGGCGTTCGACGAGGGCAAATACGACGTGCTGCTGGCGACCAATATCGTCGAAAGCGGACTCGATATTCCGGCGGCCAACACCATTATTCTCCATCGCGCCGGCATGTTCGGCCTCGCCCAGCTCTATCAGCTGCGGGGCCGCGTCGGCCGCGGCAAGATCAGGGCCTACGCCTATCTGACCCTGCCGCCGAACCAGCAGCCGACCGAGGCGGCGCAGAAACGACTCCAGGTCATGGAGACGCTCGACACGCTCGGTGCCGGCTTCCAGCTCGCCTCGCATGATCTCGATATCCGCGGTGCCGGCAATTTGCTCGGCGACGAGCAATCCGGCCATATCAAGGAAGTCGGGATCGAGCTCTACCAGCACCTGCTGGAGGAGGCGGTCGCTTCTGCGCAGGCCCGTGCCGCAGGCGAGCAGCCTGTCGCCGAGGAATGGACGCCGCAGATCACGCTCGGTACCGCGGTGCTGATCCCGGAGGTGTATGTCGCCGATCTGTCGGTCCGCCTCGGCCTTTATCGCCGCCTGTCCGATCTCGTCGACCAGCGCGAGGTCGAGGCCTTCGCAGCTGAGTTGATCGATCGCTTCGGGCCATTGCCGCCGGAAGTCGAGAACCTGTTCCAGACCATGACGATCAAGCGGCTGTGCAAGGAGGCCGGTGTCGAAAAGGTCGATGCCGGGCCGAAGGGCGTGGTCCTGACCTTCCATGACAACCGCTTCGCCAATCCGCCCAAGCTGATCGAGATGATCCAGCGGGAATCGCCGATGATGAAGCTGCGCCCCGACCAGAAGCTGGTCTGGTTGCGCGATTTCGAGGTCGCGGCCGAGCGGGTCGCCGGCGTCGAGAAACTGCTGCGCCGGCTCGCGCGCTATGCCCGCGACGAGGAAGATCCTGCCGACAGGGCGACGTTGCTGCCCTCTACCCAGGTGTCGCCGCCGAAAACCGGCCCGGCGATGCTGTCGAAGAATCCGGCCAAGCCCACGGTCAAGCCCCTGGTCCGCGGCAAGAGCGCCTTCAGCTTTCCCACGACCTTCGGCAAGCGCCGTTAGAGGCTCCGCGCGAGATAGCGCACGGTCTTCTCGCCGTGATGGATGGCGGCGCTGCCGACCTCGGTGAAGCCGAGTGCGGCATGGAAGGCGTCCGAGCCCGGATTGGGCGGCGCGATATTGACCTCGCAGACGATTACCTCGTGGCCGGCGCGGCGCGCGCGGGCGAACAGGGCGTCATAAAGCCGGCGAGCCAGGCCGCGCCCACGGGCCACCGGTGAGACACAGATCCGATCGACATAGGCGAACCGCGGGTAGCGGTCGCGGAACCAGAGGAAATTCGGGCTGTCATAGTCGGCTGTCTCGTCGAAGCTCAGCATGAACGCATCGCTCGCGCCGATCCGGCAGGCATAGAATGCCTCACCCACGAGATGGCGAAAGCGGGCGGCGTCGAGCAGCGACAATTCGGCCGCGTGGGCGTTGTTGAGCGCGAGCAGATGCGCGACTAGGATCCCGTCGTCGAGATCAATAGGAACTGGCGCGTCGCATTGAGTCATGGCTCAGGCGTCCACGGGGGCAGGGGAGAGGTCGAGCAGGGGCAGGAAGACCTCTGGTTCCTGGGCGCCGGAGAGCGCGTAGCGACTGTCGACGATGAAGCAGGGCACGCCCTTGATGCCGAGGTTGCGTACGCGCTGGTGATCCTTGAGCACCGCGAGCCGGCCGTCGTCGCCGGCGAGAAATGCCAGCGCATCCTGCCGATCGATCCCAACCTCCGATGCGAGTTCGGCAAGCACGGCGTGACGGGCGAGGTCGCGGCCGAAGCCGAAATAGCCCCGATACACCGCGGTGACGAGCCGCAATTGCAGCGTCTCGTCAACGAGTTGGTGCCGCCCGACCCATTGCACCAGTCGATGCGCATCAATGCTGTTCGGCATCACGTCGATGCGCGCGTAATCGAACAGACCTTCATCGGGGGCGGCGGCCCTCAGGAGGTTGGCGATGACCCGGTTGGGGTCGCCACCCGATGCCGCGCTCAGGTACAGCGGCAGCGGAATTCCTTCAGGCGGAGCGTCGGGATTGAGCAGGAAAGGCCGCCAGAGGATCCGCGGCCGGCGGCCGGGGCGCAAAGCCAGGGCTCGCTGCAGCCGAATCAGCCCGAGATAGCACCAGGGGCAGACGAGATCGGCGACGATTTCGATCACCATGGCTGAGATCCAAACCGCGGCATGGTCTCGGGCCTATTTGTCTTTCCAGTACCGCTTGACCTCCAGGAATGCGGTCCAGGATTGCTCGAATTGGGCACGGGCGGTTGCCGCCTGCGCCGCGGTCCAGCCGTTGAACAGGCCGATCGCGTGCATATCCGGGTTCTGGCCGCTTCCGCATAGCCGCAACACCAGACCGCGCGAGGTCGCGGCGTCGTTGATGGTGCCCAGGATATCCTGGAGCTGGGCAAGGGCTGCGACGTAACGCTTGGCCGCCTTGCCTGGGAACAAGCGGGCGAAGAATTCCGAGGTGTAGCGCAGCTTCTTGGCTTCGATCCGCAGGGCGTGGAGCTCCTCGGGTCGCGGATCCTTGAGGCCATGTGCCGATTTGAGGAATTTGCGATGGCGCTTGCCGAGCAGGTCTTGAGCCAGGGCGACGAGCGGCTGATCCAGCCAGAATTGCGCATCCGCGCTCGGTGGTTCGGGCCAAATCCCGGCGTCGAACCAAGCGGCGAGGCGCAGCGAGAGATCCATGAAGGCTGCGCTCACCCGCCGATCGGCGGCCCGATCTCCGGAGACAGCGGCGAACGCCGCGGCGGCAGCCTGTTCGCGGAGCACCACGCCGGTGAGGCGAAGGCTCGCGAGCGTTCGCTCCTCGGGAAGCCATTCCTCCATCGGCGTCAGCGTGTCGGCAAGAAAGACGTCCCATTCGCGCGCGTCGCCCAGACGGGAGGCGACGGCATTCAATTCCTGGCCGAGAGCTCGTCGCGTCAGGGTGGGCAGAACCGGGGCAAAAACCGAGAGGATGGACCGGAGGCGGCGGATCGCCACCCGCGCCTGGTGGATGCGCTCGGGCTTTTGCGAGCGGACCAATGCGTCGACCTCGATGC
>CAIUCF010000024.1 GCA_903897565.1 uncultured Rhodospirillales bacterium
CACGCGCCACGTCCTGCCCCTTGTTCTTCTTGTCACGCCCGGCTCGCGCCCAAGCCTGCGCCTCGTTCTCGACCGTCAGAATGCCGAAACCGATCGCGAGGCCATGCTTGACCGCAAGATCCTGTAACGCGCGCGCGCTCTCGTTACAGACGTAGTCGTAATGGGTTGTCTCACCACGAATCACACAACCGAGCGCTAGAAACCCATCATAGGGGGATTTGCCGTGGCGGAGCCCGGCGCGGAATAACCCGGACGCGTGGGCGATCGCTGCGGGAATCTCGAACGCTCCCTCGACGGAGATCCGTTCGAAACTCGCGCCCGCGGCTTCGAGGGTCTCGATCGCACCGGCGCCGAGTTCCTCTGAGATCGCCCGGTAATATGGCGCCTCGACGATTAGAATATGCGGCTTAGCGGTCATGCCGGGGGCGACTCCCTATCAATGCGCTGATGACCTGCGATCTTTATACCATATCCTTCGAGCGCGACGATGGTCCGCTTGGAGTTCGATAAGAGAACGAGCTCCTTGACGCCTAATTCCAATAAAATTTGCGCACCGATGCCGTAGTCGCGCAATTCCGGCTCCGGTACCTGCGACTGCGCGCCGCGCAGCCTTAATTCATCGGCGACCGGGGTTCCGCCGATCAGGCGATTGGGGCGGATCGCGACGACGACCCCGCGGCCTTCCTCGGCCACGATCTCCATGGACTTCCGCAGCAACCCGCCGCGGCCGAAATGATCGCAGTCGAGCAGATCGTCGAGGATCCCGAGGGCATGGACGCGGGTCAGCACCGGTCGGCCGTCAGTCACGTCACCTTTGATCAGGGCGATATGTTCCTGGTGATCGATCCTGTTCCTGAAGACGACGACCTTGAACTTGCCGCCGGTCAGACTGTCGATCTCGCCCTCTTCGGTGCGATCGATCAGCTTTTCCTTCCAGCGGCGATAGGAGATCAAATCGGCGATTGTCCCGATCTTGAGGCCGTGCTTTTCCGCGAACGAAATGAGTTCGGGGCGCCGCGCCATCGTCCCGTCGTCGTTCATGATCTCGCAGATCACGCCTGACGGATTGAGGCCGGCGAGTCTGGCGACATCGACGGCGGCTTCGGTATGGCCGGCGCGCTCGAGCACACCGCCATCGCGCGCGGCCAGTGGAAAAACGTGACCCGGGGTCGCGAGGTCGGCCGCGCCCCGATGCGGATCGATCGCGACGGCGATCGTGCGCGCACGATCCGACGCCGATATACCGGTCGTCACCCCTTCGCGCGCCTCGATCGAGACCGTGAAGGCAGTCTGGTGGCGGTTGTTGTTGTGGCGCGGCATCAAGGGCAGCTTCAAATCCTCGATGCGCTGCCGGTCGAGCGCCAAACAGATCAGGCCGCGGCCGTGCTTTGCCATGAAGTTGATGACGTCGGGGGTCGCCATCTGCGCCGGAATCACGAGATCACCCTCGTTCTCCCGATCCTCGTCATCGACCAGAATAAACATGCGGCCATTGCGGGCCTCCTCGATGATCTCTTCGATCTTCGAGGTAATACGTTGAAACGACATCACGAATCCTTTTGCAGAAGCCGGGCGACATAGCGGGCCAGCATATCGACTTCGATATTGACGGGATCGCCCGCACCCAACCCACCGAGGGTTGTCTCCTTCTGGGTGTGGGGAATGATATTGACCCCGAAGCGGTTGCCGTCAACTTCATTGACGGTCAGCGAGATGCCCTCGATCGCGACCGACCCCTTGCGGGCGATCAGCGGGGCGAGATCCGCCGGCACCTCGATCACGTAACGCTCCGACTGATGCTCGGGATGACGCGCCACAATTCGGCCGACGCCATCAACATGGCCGGACACGATATGCCCGCCCAATTCATCGCCGACCTTTAGCGCCCGCTCGAGATTGATCCTGGTGCCGACCCGCCATTGCGCGACTGTGGTCAGGGACAGCGTCTCCGCCGAAACCTGCATGGTAAACGAGTCGGCGCTTTTTTCGATCACGGTCAGGCAGGCGCCGCTGCACGCAATCGAAGCGCCGATGGCGATGCCCGCGGTATCGTATCGGGTCGCGATCTCGTAGCGCGGGTCGCCGTCGGGCTCGATCCGGCGAATGGTGCCGATATCGGTTATAATTCCTGTAAACATCGGCTGGCTATCCGCCCCTTCGATCCAACTGGCCTCACGCGCGATGCCGCGACGCTTTCGCAGCCCTCATCTAGGCCGCACGCTGTAGAATTTCCAGAATATCCTCACCCAGCCTGGTAATTTCCATTCTTTCGAATCGGGGCTGCTGCGCGAGACGGTCAACCCCGAAGGCTTTGATCCCCGCGAGCCCGTCGCCGCCGATGATCCCGGCGGTGCGGAACCAGGCGAGGCGATCAACCAGACCGGCGCGGAACAGTCCTGCGGCAAGCGTGGCGCCACCCTCGACCATGATCCGGGTCAGACCCTGTTTGCCGAGCAACTGAAGGACCGCTCCGAGATCGACCGCGCCGTCGGCGTCGGGATCGACCGCGAGGACGAGGACCCCGGCATCTTCATAGACACGACGGCGAATCCGATCGGCATGCGAGAGGGTAACGAGCCAGGTCGGCGTGGTCCGTGCCTCTGCCACCAGCTTGGCGGTGAGCGGCGTGCGCAGGCGACCATCGACGATGATCCGGACCGGCTGCCGCGCCTCGAGACCAGGCAGCCTGACCGTAAGCCGAGGATCGTCGGCGAGAACGGTGCCGCTACCGACCATCACGGCGTCGTGCTGATGCCGGAGCAGATGGCCAAATGCGCGGGCAGATGCACCCGTAATCCACTGGCTTTCACCGCTATGGGTCGCGAGTCTGCCGTCCAGCGAGGTCGCGAGCTTGAGCAGCACCAGCGGTCTCCCCTCCTCCACCCGCATGAGGAAGCCGCGATTCAGCTGAGCCGCCTCGGCCTCGCAGACACCGGTCGTCACCGCGATCCCGGCGGCGCTCAAACGCTCCAGCCCGCGGCCCGAAACCCGGGGATCCGGATCGCCGAGTGCGGAGACCACTCGGACGACGCCGGCCGCGATCAGGGCGTCGGCGCAAGGCGGCGTCTTGCCATGGTGGCTGCAGGGCTCAAGCGTGACATAGGCGGTAGCGCCCCGTGCGGCCCCGCCGGCGCGCATCAAGGCCTCGGTTTCAGCGTGGGGCCGGCCACCGGGCTGGGTCCAGCCGCGGCCGATGATGACGTCGTCGCGGACGAGAACGCAGCCGACCGCCGGATTGGGTGCGACGCCGCCGAGGCCGCGCGCCGCCAAGGCCAACGCCACACGCATGTAGCGTCGATCCTGATTCGTTGCAGGTGCGGCGGGGACGACGACCCGGAGCGGCACGGCGGCCGAGGCGCCCTAGTCGCCCTCCCCGACCTGCTCGTCGGGAAGGTGGCCGATGAAGTCGCCGAAATCCTTGGCCTCGCGGAAATCGCGATAGACGGAGGCGAAGCGGACATAGGCAACCTGATCGAGGGCGGCAAGCGCCTCCATGGCCAGCTGCCCGATCTGATCGGTCGGCACGTCGCTCTCGCCCGAGCTCTCGAGCTGGCGAACGATCGAGTTGATGACCCGCTCCGTGCGCTCCGGATCGATCGGCCGCTTGCGCAGCGAGACGAAGATCGAGCGCGCGAGCTTTTCGCGGTCGAACGGCTCGCGCTGGCCGTTGCGCTTCACTACCGTCAACTCGCGCAGTTGGACCCGCTCGAAGGTGGTGAAACGTGCCCCGCAATTGGTGCAGAAACGCCGGCGACGGATCGCCGTGCGGTCGTCAGTGGGACGGGAGTCCTTCACCTGGGTATCGTCGAAGCCGCAGAATGGGCATTTCATCGCCTAGTTCCTCCCGCCACACCTGTCCGTCGTCGACCCGCCTAACGATAGATCGGGAACCGGTCGCACAGCTCCGAGACCTTCTGGCGCACCCGCAACTCGACCGCGCCATTATCGTCGGGATGGGCGGCGAGGCCGTCAAGGACGTCGCCGATCAGGTGGCCGATCTCACGCCATTCGCCGACGCCGAAGCCGCGGGTCGTGCCGGCCGGCGTGCCGAGGCGAATCCCCGATGTCACCATCGGCTTTTCGGTGTCGAAAGGAATACCGTTCTTGTTGCAGGTGATCGCCGCATGATCGAGGCTCTTCTCGGCATCACGGCCGGTCAGACCCTTGGGGCGCAGATCGACCAGCATCAGGTGGCAATCCGTGCCGCCGGACACGATCGCGAGGCCACGCTCGCGCAACGTCTCCGCCAACACCTTGGCGTTCTCGACCACTGCCGCCGCGTAGGCTTTGAAACCCGGCTGCAACGCTTCGCCGAACGCCACCGCCTTGGCCGCGATGACATGCATCAGCGGCCCACCCTGCAGGCCGGGGAACACGGCCGAGTTGATCTTCTTACCGATCTCCTCGTCATTGGAGAGGATCATGCCGCCGCGCGGCCCACGCAGCGTCTTGTGCGTCGTCGTCGTGACGACATGGGCGTGCGGCAGCGGGCTCGGAAATACCCCACCGGCGACCAGCCCGGCGAAATGCGCCATATCGACCATCAGATAGGCACCGACCTTGTCGGCGATGGCGCGGAAGCGGACGAAGTCGATGAATCGCGGATAGGCGGAACCGCCGGCGACGATCAGTTTCGGCTTGTGCTCGAGCGCGAGGCGCTCGACCTCGTCATAGTCAATGTGCTGATCGTCAGGACGAACGCCATAGCTGTGGGCCCTGAACCACTTGCCCGACTGGTTGACGCTGGCGCCATGGGTGAGGTGACCGCCATGGCCGAGCGACATGCCGAGGATGGAGTCACCGGGTTGCAGCAACGCGAGAAATACCGCCTGATTGGCCTGGGCACCGGAATGGGGCTGGACATTGGCGAAGGCGCAATTGAACAGCTTGCGGGCGCGGTCGATCGCCAGGGTCTCGGCGATATCGACGAATTCGCAGCCACCGTAATAGCGCTTGCCCGGGTAGCCCTCGGCATATTTGTTCGTCAGCACTGAGCCCTGAGCCTCGAGCACGGCCCGGGAGACAATATTCTCGGAAGCGATCAACTCGATCTGGTTGCGCTGGCGGCCCAGCTCGAGACGAATTGACTCGAACAACTGGGGGTCGCTCTCTGCGACCCCGGCAGAGAAGAAATTCGCCAAGGCGCTGGCCGAGGAAGTGGGCGTCGTCATCGCTATCGGACCTTTGCAGTGCTGTCGGTGGCATCATGCCCGAATGTCGAAGCCGCGTTACCAGCGTCCTCCTCGGTTCATCATGCCGCATCAGGAATTACACCAGAGATGCGCCTGCGATCCCTGCTAAAGCAACCTCGAACCTTCCCAAACGACGCATATCTGCTCGGATTTCGCCCGGGGTGATGCGTCCGAGGCACGATGTTCCTGCCGCCGCGCACCGCATCCACCGACTCTTCGGCGCAGTAGCGGGGCCGTTTGACGGGCACTCCGACAGTCGAGGGCGTGCCCGTTCCAATAGTTAATTCGAGATCACCAATAGCGGGTGACGATTTTAAAGTTCCCCATGCCCGACATCTCTTTGCTCGTTGAC